>JBFHFG010000073.1:0-9103 GCA_041583815.1 Halovulum sp. | reverse complement strand
GCGCGAATTCGCAGATCGTCAAATTGTGAACTACCGGAAGGTGTATCGCCAGCAGATCGTGGAATTGTATGCGGGGATATTCTGGTTGCTAGAAACCCGCTCTGATCGATCATCTCTTGCTGCCGTGTGACTACGCCGTCGCGCCAGATAGATCACCCTTTTCTGGCCTGGTGCGGTCGGTGGGAGGCATAGACCGCTGCCGCCGTAAACTAGTTATAATAGCAGCCTACTTGCGGTCGATAATCAGTGGACTTTCTGGCTTTAGTATAGGGTATGAGGTGCCCTCGAAAAAGATGCTCCGGGCTTCATGAATTACATGGATTATTCTGCGCACCTCGCTGCGCGCAGGGCAGGCTGTGAAAGCATGCACCTACTGATTGAAATCGTATCTTTACCGGGGAGCGCGGCAAGGCGCTGTCAGACCCGAAGAGGCGTGTGTTCTAGGTTTGAAAGGCGAATCTCCGTTCATGACAGCAGGTCCATATCGAGCCTGATGTAGTCACCGCGATAGATGACATCGGCAAGGTATACGATCCGCCCTTGGCTGTCGCAGATAATCCGCCGGACATCCGCAACCGGATCGCCGATGGACAGATCGAGATGGCGCGCTGTATCGATGCCGCACTTGTTGATTGTCAGGGTCTGACGCGCTGTGCCGACATCGATCTCCGGTGCGGTGAACAGTACGGGCAGGGCGAGTTCATTCCTCAAACGCGCTTCGTACTTGAGGAAAATGGGCATCGCAAAATAGATTGCGATCACACAGTAGCGCTGACCATCGCGGGCGTGCATGCGCCGTATCAGGTGATAGCCCTCGGGAAAGGGTTCGCCCTCGGTCATATCCGCTGGTAGATCGGCCGCCCTGTCTTCGAGAGGAACGAGTTCGGGCACGTCGCCACGGTACATATCGACCAGGTCGGCAAGCCGGGTTTCGACTTTCAGCGGTCTCCGGTCTGCCGGGCGAGGCAACACTTTGGTGCCGCGGCCGCGCAAGGGCTCCAGCAAGTTCTCCTGTTCAAGCAGCTTGACCGCCTGACGGATCGTGATTTTCGCTACGCCAAACTCTTCCGCCAGAACGGTGATCGTCGGCAGCAGGTCACCTTCTTTCCAGATACCTCGAGAGAGCCGCTGGCGAAGTATCTCGGCCACCTGCAGATAAAGTGGCGCACGACTGTGCCGCAACGGGTTCTGGCTCATTTGCTGTTTCCTCGCCTGGAGACCATTAAAGAGCTAAAGTTCCATTTTTAGATTTTATTGGTTGCATGCAACCCGGTTTCCCGATTATCCGTCAAAGCGGGCCTTCTGGCCAATCCATCTGCGGCGAACAAGCGGGGGAGCATGTCGGGCTTCGATTATATCATCATCGGATCGGGTACTGCCGGGGCTACCCTCGCGGCACGATTGACCGAGGACGAACGTTGCCGGGTGCTGGTGCTCGAGGCGGGCGGCCCGGCACGGGGTTTCTGGCTGAAACTGCCGGTGGGATATTTCAAGTCCATCTACAACGCCAAGGTTTCGCATCTGTATCGCAGCGAACCGGACGAGGGCATCGCGGGTCGTCGCATGGATTGCCCGCGGGGTCGGGTCGTCGGTGGATCCAGTTCGATCAACGGGTTGATCTACATTCGCGGCCAGCACGAGGATTTCGACGACTGGGCCAGTCTCGGGGCCGAGGGGTGGGATGCGCGGTCGGTCCTGCCGCATTTCCGAAGCGTCGAAACCTATGCAGGGCCACCGTCGCAATACCGGGGTGCTCACGGGCCGTTGCAGGTTTCGGACCTGCGCAACGACAACCCGGCCTGCCGCGCGTGGCTCGATGCCGCGCGCAGTACCGGGTTGCCCGACAATCCGGACTTCAACGGCGAAAGCGCCTATGGGATCGGCAGCTACCAGCTGACCCTGCGCGGCCGCTGGCGGGACAGCGCCGCGACTGCCTTTCTGAACCCCGCGCTGGTACGCGAAAACCTGACGCTGGAGACCCGCGCGACGGTCACCGAACTGCTGTTAGAGGGCCAGCGCGTCGTTGGCGTGCGCTATGTCCAGGGCGGTGAGGTCAAGGAAGTCCGGGCCGATGCCGAAGTCATCCTTTCGGCCGGCGCGGTGCAGACCCCGCAGATTCTTCAGTTGTCCGGTATCGGTCCGGCGGACCACCTGCGTCGTCACGGCATCGGCGTGCGCCATGATGCGCCCGAGGTTGGCGAGAACCTGCAGGATCACCTACAGATGCGGACCATCGTCGAGTTGTCCAACACGACGGACTCTCTGAACGACCATGTCCGCAACCCGATCCGATTGGCGCGGATGGGGCTGGAGTGGCTGGTTGGCTCGCGCGGTCCGCTGACGGTCGGGGCAGGGCAGGTCGGCGGTGCGGTCTGCACCAAGTACGCCGACGGCGGGCGGCCCGACCTGCAACTGTTCGTCATGCCGTTGTCCGTCGACAAGCCGGGCACGCCGTTGCACCAATATTCAGGGTTCACCACCTCGCTTTGGCAGTGCCACCCGCAAAGCCGCGGCTCGATACATATTCGCAGCACCGACCCGCTCGACGATCCGGTGATCCGCCCGAATTACCTGAGCGCACAGCGGGACAGGGATGTGGTGATTGAGGGCGTACGCATCGTCCGCGAAATCTGCCGTCAGCCCGCCTTTCGCGACCGCTGGCGCCGCGAGGTCGTCCCGGGCGATGACGTCCAGACGGACGAGCAGGTGCTGGAGGCCGTCCGCAAGATGGCCAGCACCGTCTATCACCTGGTCGGAACCTGCCGAATGGGCAGCGATGACCGGGCAGTCGTGGACCCGAATCTCAGGGTCAACGGCGTCGAGGGCCTGCGCGTGGTCGACGCGTCGGTCATGCCGAAGATCACTTCAGCCAATACAAATGCTCCCACCTACATGATCGCCGAAAAGGCTGCGGCGATGCTGCGGGGTCAAGGGGGCTGACACCAACTTCATGCGGAGGAAATGCATTATGAAACAGACCTTGAAGGCCTTTGCGCTCGGCGCCGCGTTGAGCGTCGGCGCGCTACCCGTGCTGGCACAGGACACAAATCCGTTCGACTGGCGCGCCGTGCCCGAAAAGGACGACCAGATCACCATGAAGATCGGTCATTCGGTCAACATGGAATGGTCGTCGCACACCGCCACGTTGAAGCGGTTTGCCGAGCTGGTGGCGATTTACACCAACAACGAAATCCGCCCCGAGATCTATCCCGGCGCGCAGCTCGGCGGCGAGCGCGAGATGATCCAGCAGGCCCGTCAAGGCGCACTGCATGTCACGCTTCCGGCAACCAACAATATCGCCGCGCTGGCGCCTTCGCTGAACGTGTTCATCCTGCCGTACCTGGCAACTTCGACCGAGCAGGTGAACTACCTGCAGGACGAACTGACGCCGTACCTCGTACCGCGTGTGATCGATGAGGCCGGCGTGAGGATCGTAGGCTGGGAGAACTCCGGGTGGCGTGCCTTCTTCTACAAGTCGGACGAACCGATCGAAGAGCCATCCGACCTTTCCGACCTGAAGATGCGGGTGCCCCCGAACCCGATCATGATCGGGTCGTACAAGGCCTGGGGTGGCAACCCGACCCCGATCGCCTGGGCCGAGCTTTACAACGCGCTTCAGCAGGGGGTCGTCGAAGGTGGCGACAACCCGGTGACCGACGTGATCGGGATGAAGTTCCACGAGGTCATCAACCGGATGACCACCTTCCACTACACGATCCTGACGCACCCGATCGTGGTATCGGAGCGCTGGTTCCAGGGGCTGTCCGAAGAGCATCAGGAAGCAATCCTGCGCGCTGGAGAGGAAGCGACCGCCTACATCCGCTGGTGGCAGCCGCTGGACGAGGCAAAGTGGTGGGCCGAGGCCGAGGAAGCCGGCGTTGAGGTAACCGCGATCGAAGACGAGACTCCTTGGATCGAAATGGCTCGCGCGATCTGGCCCGAGTACTACGAGGCCATCGGCCCGGACGGCGAAGAGGTCGTCAACAAGGCGCTGGAGATCCTCGAAGCCTATCCCGGCGACGAGTAATCCGATCCTGCCCCGGCCACACTTGGATGGCCGGGGCTATTCTTGTCTTGAGGGCGCTCGATGGTCGCACTTCTCAGAAAAGCCCTGTTCCTGCTCGCCTCGCTGGGGTTGGCGGTCATGGTCGGATCGCTGTTCCTGCAGGTTCTGGCGCGGGAGTTCCGCTGGCCGGTCGACTGGACCGAGGAAATGGGACGCTTCAGCTTTATCACGATGGTATTCATCGCGGCCGCATATGGCACGCTGACCCGCTCGCATCTGCGCGTTACGGTCTTCTCGGATCTACTTGCCAGGGTCGTCGGCGCGCGCGCCATCGCATTCGTCCACACGATCGTCCTGATGGGATTCGCTGGCGTGATGGTCGTGTTCTCCTGGCTGAATTTCGTCGACGGCATCCGCTACCCGAACATTTCGCCGGCGATGGGGTTCAATCAGAACTACCTGTTCATCTCGATGTGCGGGGGGTTCGCTATCATCCTGCTGCTGCATCTGTGCGATCTGATCGTCCTGCTTCGCGGAGGACAGCTCGATGAATGAAGTTTATCTGATCCTGCTGATCCTGTTCCCGCTGCTGCTGATAACCGGTATTCCGATCTATGCTGCGCTCGGGATCACCGGGCTGGCCGTCAGCTACGTTACCGACGCGCCGCTGGTCTTTGCCACGCAGAATGTTCTGAACGGGCTGGACAAGTTCGCACTGCTGGCGATCCCGGGCTTCATCCTGGCCGGAAACATCATGGAGAAGGGCGGGATCACCGAAGATATCATCCGCATCTTCCGGCATGCTTTCGGCCACATACCGGGGAGCCTCGGGCTGGTCACGATCTTTTCGTGCATGTTCTTCGCGGCGATTTCCGGCTCGGGGCCGGGGACGGTGGCCGCCATCGGTTCGATCATGATCCCGGCTATGATCAAGTACGGGTATCCGCCGCAATACGCGGCAAGCGTGTCGGCCACGGGCGGAACGCTTGGCGTGATGATCCCGCCGAGCAACCCCCTGATCATCTATGGCATCATCGCGAACGTCTCGATCGCGGACCTGTTCGCGGCAGGGATGCTGCCGGGCTTGTTCACGGCGTTTCTGCTTGGTGTGGTCGCCTATCTTCTGGCGCGGCGGACCGGCGCCGTGATGACTGATAGCGAGGATGCGCCCGATGTCAGCATCTGGCGGCTGGTCTGGCAGGCGAAGTTCGCGCTGTTCCTGCCGGTGTTCATCCTCGGCGGTATCTACTCGGGCATTTTCACGCCTGTCGAAGCCGCCGTCTGCGCCGTCGTCTACGCCCTGCTCGTCAGCCTTCTGATCTACCGGCAGCTGACCTGGGAGGCGCTGAAGGTGGCGTTCGAAGGCGCCGTCCGTCTTGGCGGAGCGCTGATGATCATCGTTGCCTGCTCCACGCTGTTCGCCACCGTGGTTACGCTGGAGCGCATTCCCCAGCAAGTTGTCGAGACGTTCGGAGGCATCACCGACAGTGCTATCGTGATCCTGTTGCTGATCTGCGCGATGCTGATCGTGATCGGCACCTTCATGGAGACGATCAGCGCGATCATCATTCTGGCGCCGATCCTCGTCCCTCTGGTGAAAAGCTACGGCGTCGATCCCGTGCACTTCGGCATCATCCTGATCGTAACGGTCGAGATCGCGTTCCTGACGCCGCCGCTCGGGGTCAACCTGTTCGTGGCCAGCACACTCGCCAATATCCGCTTCGAGCGGGTGGCCATAGCGATCCTGCCCTTCGTGTTCACGCTGATCGTGGCCATGCTGATCGTGATCTTCTTCCCGGGACTGAGCCTCTGGCTTCCCGAAACGCTCCGAGAATTGAGGTAGACAATGACCATCGAAATCCGCAATCCGGCACGGCCGTCCGAGACCGTCGCGACGCATGCGACGACTCCAGCCGACGCGCTTGACGGTATCGTGGCTGCGGCCCGGGCTGCACAGGCGGACTGGGCGCAGGTTCCTCAGCCCGAAAGGGGCCGGCTCGTTGCCAGATACCTTGATGCGCTGGAAGCCCGTACCGAAGACATAGCCGCGTCGATCACCGCCGAGATGGGAAAACCGTTGGCGGAAAGTCGTGGCGAGATTGGTAAGGGCATCGCCGAAGGCCGCATGACCGTCGCCCGTGCCGGTGCGCCCATCGGCGAGGTGCTCCCTTCGCAGGTGCCCGGGGTGACCGCCTACTCCACCCGGCGCCCACGCGGTGTCGTGGCAGGGATCAACCCCTGGAATTTCCCATTCAGCACGCCGGTGCGCAAGGCGATACCCGCGCTGGTCTACGGCAACGCGATCATCCTGAAACCGGCGAGCATGTCGCCGGGCGCCATACTGATAATGGCCGAGATTGCCCGCGACGTTCTGCCCGCGAATCTTGTACAGGCAGTCGTTGGCGCGGGCAGCCTGGGGCAAGCCCTGGCCGAGCATGAGGGCGTCGACGCGGTCAGCTTCACCGGCTCTGTCGCGGTCGGCAAGCGGGTGGCGGCGGCTGCCGCGTCCCATCTGGCTGAGATCAGTTTGGAACTGGGGGGCAAGAACCCGGTGATCCTGAACGACGCAAGTGACCTGGACCGGGCGCTCGACCAGATCACCGCCGCCGCATTCGCGGTTTGCGGCCAGCGGTGCACGGCCATCCGCCGGGTCATCGTGCACAAGGATATCGCCGAGGCGACCATCGATGGTTTGGCCAGTCGCGCCGCCGCAATCGTGCCGGGCGACGGCGCGGTCGATGGCACCCGCATGGGGCCGCTGGCCAGTGCGCAGCAGCTCGAGGACGTGGCGGGTTTTGTGGATCGCGCCAAGTCGGACGGTGTGCGGGTCGCGGCCGGTGGCGAAAGGCTCGATACTGCCGGCGGTGGCTATTTCTATGCGCCGACCATTCTCGCCGACGTTACCCGGGACATGGAAGTCGCGCGCGAAGAGGTCTTCGGACCGGTCGTGTCCGTGCTCGTCTACGAGACCCTGGACGAGGCGATGTCGATCGCCAACGAGGTTGCTTACGGGCTGTCATCCTGCCTGTATTCGGAAAGCGCACCGGTCATCGAACGCTTCCTGGCGGAAAGTGAAAGCGGCATGTTGCATGTCAACGCGGGAAGCTTTCCCGAGAACCATGTGCCCTTCGTCGGTGTGAAGGACAGTTCTCTTGGCGTCGGTGGCTCTAACGGTGGCTCGACGATCCAGTTCTATACGTCCGAACACGCGGTCTATCGCAAGGCACAGGCATGACGGAGGCTGGGCGCACCTGTCTGACGGTTCATCCGAAGGACAATGTCACGACGCTTCTCGATCAAAGGGTCGACATAGCGCACTTGTCGACCGGTCAGGAAATCACGGGGGGTATACCGTTCGGCCACAAGGCGGCGCTGCGCGACATCCCTGCCGGCGCGGCTGTTGTTAAGTACGGCGTGGTTATCGGCCATGCCAGTTCGGATATACCAGCCGGAGCGCATGTGCATGTCCATAACGTCGACTGAGGAGATCGTCGGTGAAGGCTGGGCCCGCAGGACTGGTGCGCCGGGCCTGCGCAATCATGTACTGGCACTGTCCACTGTCGCGCTGACTGATGGCGTCACGCGAAGGGCAGCCAGCGATGTGCCTGGCACCCTGGCAATCACTCCGCAGTTCGAGCGTGGACTGCGAGGCGAGGACGCCGCCCTGCAGGATCGTGCCATCCAGGCAATCGTTATGCATCCCAATGTCGGCGCGGCACTGGTGGTTACACACGATCGGTCGGCCGCGGAGTCGCTGGTGCAGCAGCTCTCGGAATGCGGGAAGCCGGTAGCCGTGCGGGCGTTGATGGCTTGCGAGGGTATGGATGACGCTATTTCGCGCATGTCCAACGATCTGCGACAGATGTCCGCCCGCGCAGTCGAAGCGGCGCGTGTCCCGCTGCACCTTTCCGATCTAACCGTAGCGCTGGAATGTGGCGGCTCGGATGCGTCTTCGGCGGTGTGCGCCAACCCGGCCATTGGCCGGTTCGTGGACCGGCTGATAGCGGCCGGCGGCACGGCAATCGTTTCCGAAACCGCCGAGTTCCTGGGCGGCGAGGCCGTTGTTCGGCAGCAATCGCAATCGCCCGAGATTGCTCAAGCCATTCTCGCCCGCCTGGAACGCGAAGAGCGCCTGATGCTCGAGACCGGGCAGGATTATCGCGGGGTGAACCCGACACGCGAGAATATCGAAGCCGGCCTGACCACCTTGACCGAAAAGACCATGGGCGCGATCAGCAAGATCGGGAGGAGCAGCTTTGCCGGATGCCTGGATTTCGCGGAACGTCCTTCGGCGCCCGGGCTCTATTTCATGGACACGCCATTTTTCAGCCCGACCTCGTTGACCGGAATGGCCCTCGGCGGCGCGCAGGTCGGTCTGTTCGCTATGGGGGTGTTCAACCCCTCTGGAATGCCCCTGATGCCGACGCTGAAGATCTGCGGCAACCCGGAAACGCTGAACCGATGGGAGGGGAGTATCGACGTGAATGTCGCCGCGCTGCTTACCGGTGCCGAGGATCTGGATGCGGGTGCTGGCCGGATTCACCAGGCCATGCGTAGGGTTGTGTCCGGCGACCTGACTCGGTCCGAATACTGGAACGAAGGTCAAGTCATCGTGCCAAGGGTCACGGCGGCCCTCTGACGTTGCCAAGGGTGGTGTCGAAAGGGTCCGTTGCGTTAGCCCCGCTTCGGCACGGTACAAGCAGTAGTCGCGTCGATCAGGCAGCTTCGGGGAAGAGATTAGCGACGAACGCGATCTTATTGGCTACGCCGACTTCCGGTCAAAATGTCGGAGCGCTTCTTCCGGACCGAGTAGGGCGTTGATCTCGCCAATCACCTTGGCGTAGCTATGAGCCTTGTCTGTGACGACGGTCAATGGATGGTAGAGGCGAACTGTCTCTCGAGCTTGCTGTAGAAAAGCCCTTGCGGACTTGGCATTTCGCCACGCGGTCAGGCGAAAATCGATCAGCTGACCGAACTGGTCCACCGCCCGCCACAGGTAGCACCAGCGACCTCCGACAAGGATATACGTTTCATCGACATGTCATTGCAGACCTCGCTAGTCCGGTGGGCACCATAAGCGCGTTTGCGAATCACGGG
>JBFHFG010000072.1:0-9121 GCA_041583815.1 Halovulum sp. | reverse complement strand
GCGGCGTCCCGATGCGGCCAAGGGGGACCGCGGACAGGATCCGCGCGCGGTAGTCGACGGTCCATTGTGCGCTCATGTCGGTCTCGATGGGGCCAGGGCAGACCGCGTTCACCCGGATGCCGTGCGGGGCCATCTCGTGCGCCAGGTGCATGGTCAGGTAGTTGACGGCGGCTTTCGACGCACCATAGGCAGGGGCGGCATTCTTGTGCGGGGTCTTTGCGGCCGAAGAACTCACGTTCACGATCGTTCCGGTCCGGTTGGCGATCATCGTCGGCAGGACCGCCCGGCAGAAGTGCAGCGTCCCGTTCAGGTTCACGTCCAGCACTCGCTGCCAATCCGCGAAAGCCATCTCCAGCGTCGAGGACCGTGTGTTGATCCCGGCGTTGTTGACCAGGATGTCTATCGTGCCAAACCGGTCAAGTGCGGTGTCGACGGCGGTTGTGGCGGTGGCCTGATCGGTCACGTCGCCGGCGACAATCATCGCCTCGCTTCCAAGGTCGGCGACGGCCGCGGCCACGTCCTCTAGCAACGGGGTCCGAGTACCGTGGAGCACCAGGCACGCACCGTTCTCGGCCAGCCTGAGCGCAATCGCCCGACCGATGCCCCGTGTGGCGCCCGTGACGATGGCGACTTTGCGATTCAGCATTGGGGTGATCCTTTCCCAGGGGCAGGGCGGGCAGAATACCTGCGCCGGTCCCATCCTGTCATCCCGGCGATCGGGCAACATGCGCGGACCGGGGCGGGGATCGCGGTGCGCGGAATGGATTAAATACCGATTCCGGCGGCGATAGCCTCAAAAACAAGGGGTTCGTAGCGACGGATCGTGGATATCGGCTTGCCTGCAGGGCGGGAAACCGTGCATGTATCGGCTCGCGGGTGACGTGGCGACATGCCGGGTGACGCGCCTGCGCCGGACGGGTCCGGCGCCTGAAGGAAACGCAAGGCGGCTGAACCGCCAAGGAAGGGGACAAGCATGAAATTCGTACGTTTCGGCGCGCGTGGCCAGGAAAAGCCTGGCGTACTGGATGCCGACGGCACCATTCGCGACCTGTCCGGCAAGATCGCCGACCTGTCCGGTGACGTGCTGACGGACCTCGATGCGCTCAAGGGCGAGGACCTGTCCGCCCTGCCGGCCGTCGAAGGTACGCCGCGCCTGGGTGCGCCGATCGCGGGCACCGGCAAGTTCATCTGCATCGGCCTGAACTACGCCGACCACGCCGCCGAGTCGGGGCTGGACGTGCCGCCCGAGCCGGTGATCTTCATGAAGGCCACCAGCGCGATCTGCGGCCCGAACGACGACATCATCATCCCGCGCAAAAGCCAGAAGACCGATTGGGAGGTCGAACTGGCCGTGGTCATCGGCAAGCCGGCCAAGTACGTGTCCGAGGACGAGGCGCTGGACCACGTCGCGGGCTATGCGATCACCAACGACGTGTCCGAGCGTGAATTCCAGGCCGAGCGTGCCGGTCAGTGGACCAAGGGCAAGTCCTGCGACAACTTCGGCCAGATCGGCCCGTGGCTGGTGACCCCGGACGAGGTTGCCGACCCGCAGAAGCTGAAGATGTGGCTGACCGTGAACGGCAAGACCATGCAGGACGGCTCGACCGAAACCATGGTCTACGGCGTGAAGCACCTGATCAGCTATCTCAGCCAGTTCATGACCCTGCATCCGGGCGACGTGATCTCGACCGGGACGCCTCCGGGTGTGGGTCTGGGCATGAAGCCGCCGCAGTACCTGAAGCCGGGCGACGTGGTCGAACTGGGCATCGAGGGTCTGGGCACCCAGAAACAGAACGTCGTCGCCGACAAGTGACGGCGACTGCCCGCGCCGGTGGACCGGCGCGGGCGATTTCCGGGCCGTGGACGCCCGGGTCTGGTATACTCCGCGCCACGAACGGCAAGGCAACGGGGGGACCAGCCATGAGTGTCGCACGCGTCACAGAAATTTCGTCCACATCCACCAAGAGCTTCGAGGACGCCATCAATACCGGTGTTGCCCGCGCGTCCGAGACGTTGCGCAATGTCCGGTCCGCCTGGATCAAGGAACAGCAGGTCCGGATCGATGGCGGCAAGGTCGTCGAATACCAGGTCAACATGATGGTGACCTTCGTCCTGGAGGGATGACCGCTATTCGGTGGTAAAGGTGCCGCGCCATAGCTGAAGGAACCGCGCCCGTTTCTGTTGGTCCAGGCCGACCAGCAGCACGGGCGACAGGGGGATCTGGCGCAGCACCGCGCTGCCGGAGGGCAGGGTGAGCTCCGCGGTGTCGGGATCGTCCAGACTGACGATAAGGCGCACATCGGTCATTTCGCGCTGCCCTTCGTCGGACAGCAGGAAGTCCAGCAACAGCCCGGCGTCGTTCGCGTGGGCGGCATGTTTCGGGATCAACGCGGCGCGGGACAGCACCAGCGTGTAGTCCTCGGGTGCGACCACGGCCAGTTCGGGCGACGCCTCGGCCCGGGCCAGCGCGTAGGAACCGAGCACGTTGTAGGCGATCAGGTAACGCCCCGAGACGACGCCGTCGATAATCTCGGCCGAGCAGCAGGTCGCGATGGCGCCGGACCGCCCGAACGCCTCGATCAGGCTGCCGAAAGTGGTGGCCTGTTGCGAGTCGACGAAGGCAAACAGATAGCCCAGCCCGGATTGCTCGATATCATAGGTGGCAACCCGGCCCGCATAGCGGCTGCCGACAGGGCGCAGCAGGTCGATCAGGTCGAAACGCGAGCGCGGCGCCTCGGAGGCGGGAACCAGAACTTTGTTGTAGACCAGCACGGCCGGTTCGCGGGTGATGCCGAAAACCTCGTTGCGCCAGTTCGCCTCGGCCGGCAGTCGTCCGGTCGCATCGGACCGATGCGGGCGCGCGCAGCCGTCGTTGACAAGCCGGACCTGAAGATCGACCGCAGAGCTGATCAGCATGTCCGCCGATGGCTGGCCGATCCGGCAGGCCTGGTCTGCGGTGGCGTACAGATCGTTCGATCCCCACTGCTCGTAGTCGACGACATATTGCGGATAGGCCGCGGTGAAGGCGCGAAGCACCGGGCCGAACAGCACGATGTCGGTGGTGCCGCGCACGGTCAGCCGGTGCGCCGCATCCTGCGCGCCGAAGCTGCGGACAGCCTCGGGGGATTGGGCGTGGGCCTGAACGGCGAGGGCCAGCATGGCCAGAGGCGCGAGTATGTGCCTGATCATGTGCCCTCGGTGGAATGGTCGATTGCGGTCAGTTCGATGGCGGCTTCGAACCCGCCAGATGCCGGGTGCGACAGCGACAGACGCCCCTTGTGGGCTGCCGCGACCGCCTGCACGATCGCAAGTCCCAGCCCGGAACTGTCGGCGCTGACACCGCGATCCCCGGCAAATCGCTCGCCCGGTGCGGGCAGGCGTGCGGCGGGGATGCCGCGACCGGCATCGCGGATGGCGATGCGCGCGGTGGGGCCGGATTGCGCGACGCTCAGCACTACCGGTGCCTGGCCATAGCGCAGCGCGTTCACCACAAGGTTCTTGCTGGCCTCGACCAGCGACAGTGGATCGCCCTCGGCCCAGACCGGATCTTCGGGCAGGTCCAGCTCCGGGCGGGTTCCGCTGCCCAGCACGTCGTGGTCGGTCTGTTCCAGCGTCCGGATCGCCACGGTGCGCAGGTCCACCCGCTCCAACGGGGCCGAGTCGGCGCGGTGGATGATCAGCGCGTGGTTCAGCAACTGGTCCGCCAGCCGGCTGAGCGTGACCGAGCGGCGGTGGATCCGCCCGATGGCAGCGCGCAGTCGCTCGGGGTCGGTCTCGTCCGCGGCAAGCTCTGCCTGCGCGCGCAAGGCGGCGATGGGCGTGCGCAATTGGTGTGCGGCGTCGGCGATCAGGTTGCGCATCACGCCGACCTGCCGGTCCAGCCGGGCCATGAACCGGTTGAGGGTCGCGACCACGCCGCCGACCTCGCGCGGGACGGCGACGGACAAGGGCGTCAGGTCGTTGGGGGCGCGCCCGGCAATGTCCCCCTCGATCCGGCGCAGCGGTTGCAGGGCCGAGCGGACGGCAAAGACCGCGAGGCCCGACATGACCAGCCCGGCGATTCCGGCGGCGATCAGGGCGTTGCGCGTGATCTGCGCGGCAAGCTGTTCGCGTGCACGGGTGGTCTGACCGACCAGAACCTCGACCGCGCCCGAGAAGCTGCGTTCCGCGAAGGGGCGGCGGACCTGGGCGATGCGGATCTGCTCGTCCCCCAGGACGTCGGTGTGGAAGGTTGCGTCATCGGCGCGCGGTGCCAGCACATCGTAGCCGGTCAGCAACCGTCCGGTCGGATCGTAGACGGCATAAAGGATGCGGTCGTCGGGGGCGAGCGATAGCAATTCGAACGCCGAGACGGGCACGTCGACCTCGACCTGGCCGCCGCGCACGGTGATCTCGTTGGCGATCTGGTTGGCAGCGCCGATCAGCAGGTTGTCATAGGATTGCTGGGCGGCACTGCGCCCGTAGGCCAGCGCGGCCAACGCGACCGCCACGCCGCCCAGCGCAAAGATCAGCGCCAGCGCGCCCGCCAGCCGCGCGGTCAGCGAAAGGCGCAGGCGGGGTTGCTCAACGCTCGGTAACAAGCTGGTATCCCAGGCCGCGCAGGGTCTTGATCGCGACGCCGCTGCCCGAAAGCTTGCGGCGCAGGCGCGCGATGTAAAGCTCGACCGTGTTCAGCCCGACCTGGTCGTCGTCGAACGAGAACATGCGCTCGAGGATCCGCTGCTTGGGGATCACGCGGCCCCGGTCGGACAACATCACCTCCAGCAGGCTCAGTTCACGCCGGGTCAGGGCCAGGGGTTGGCCGGCGACCTCGACCGTATTGCCGGCCGGGTCGAAAACCAGGTCGCCGAAGGCGATCGTGCCCGCCCGGTCGGTGCCGGTGCGGCGGACAAGGGCGCGGACCCGGGCCTCCAGTTCGCGCAGGTCGAAGGGTTTCACCAGATAGTCGTCTGCGCCGCCATCCAGCGCGGCAACCCGGTCGTCGATGTGCGAGCGGGCGGTCAGCATCAGCACGGGCGTCGCCTTGTGCGCGGCCCTCAGCGTGCGCAGCACGTCCGTGCCGCTGCCGTCGGGCAGGCCGATGTCCAGGATCGCCACGTCATAGTCCTGCACGGCGATACTGTCCTGCGCCGCCTCGACTGTGGCGGCGTGATCGATGGCATCGCCCCGGCGGCGGAAGCTTTCCACCACCGCTTCCGCGACGTCCATGGTATCCTCGACCAGCAGGATGCGCACCTGCGGAACCCTCCCGTGCATGCGGCTCTTGGCGGCCGCGGGTTCAAGCCGGACCACTATAGGGAGGCGCAGGGTGTGCGCAATCCGCGCCCGTCAGGCGAAATGACAGGTTGGCGACAGCTTCGCGCGGTATCACCGCGCTGTCCCGGCCCCGCCGAGGGCCAACAAGACAATACCCAGGAGGAAACACAATGATCCGTTCCACCCAGTTGAAGACCGGCCTGAGCGCCGTTCTGATCGTCGTCGGCGCAGCCACGGCCGCGTCCGCGCAGGATTTCACCCCCGAGGCGCCCGAGTGCATCGCCCCCGCCAACCCCGGCGGCGGTTGGGACTTCACCTGCCGCCAGGTCGGCAAGTCGCTGCAGGACCTGGGCATGATCGACAAGACCATGCAGGTCGTGAACCTTGCCGGTGGCGGCGGTGGCGTGGCCTTCGCCGAGGTGGTGAACAAGCGCAATGACGACAACGACCTGATCGTCGCCGCCTCGACCGCGACCGCGACCCGCCTGGCGCAGGGTGCCTATCCGGGCAACACCCGCGAGCAGGTTCGCTGGCTGGGCTCGATCGGCGCGGACTACGGCATGATCGCCGTCGCCGCCGACAGCGAAGTCGAGACGCTGCCGCAGCTGCTGGACATGATCAAGGCCGACCCGCGCTCGGTGTCCGTCGCGGGTGGATCGGCTGTCGGTGGCTGGGATCACCTGAAGGTGCTGATCGCCGCGCAGGCCGCCGGCATCGAGGACGTGCGCCAGGTCAAGTACATCGCCTTCAACGGTGGTGGCGAGGCCGTGACCCAGTTGCTGGCCGGTTCGGTGCAGGCGTTCACCGGTGACATCTCGGAAGCCAAGGGCTTCGTCGACTCGGGCGACATCAAGGTGATCGCCGTCCTGTCGCCCGAACGTCTGCCGGGCGAGTTCGCCGACTTCCCCACCGCGAAGGAGCAGGGCGTCGACGTGGTCGGTGCCAACTGGCGCGGGTTCTACGCGCCCGGCGACATGAGCGATGCGGCCTATGACTATTGGGTCGACGCCATCGACAAACTTTACGACACCGAAGAGTGGAAGGCGGTCATGGCCCAGAACGGCCTCGCACCGCTGGATCTGCAGGGCGAAGAGTTCCAGCAGTTCGTGTCCGAGTCGATCGACAGCATCACCGAGATTTCCAAGGAAATCGGCATCATCAAGTGATGTGATCCGCATCCGATCCGATCTGGCCGGCCCCGCATGCCGGGGCCGGCTTCAACCATTTCAAGACGGGAGGGCCGCATGAGCGACCGCGTCTTCGGCGGCGTCGGACTGGCGCTGGCTGTTTTCTATATCTGGCAAGCCACGGTCATCGAGGAAAGCTTTATCCAGGACGTGGTGGGCCCGAAGATGTTCCCGATCATCATCGGCACCGTGTTGGGCCTGTCGAGCCTGTGGTTCATCCTGCGCCCCGATCCGTCACCGCACTGGCCCGGCGCGGGCCGGCTGTTCGAGATCGGCATGGCCGTCGCGGTCATGATCGCCTACGCGATCATGCTGCCGCAGATCGGGTTCGTGATCGCGACCGCCGTCGCCTCGGCCTACCTGACCTGGCGGCTGGGCACCCGCCCGCTGCAATCGCTGGTGGCGGGCGTCGCGACGTCGCTGGGCATCTATGTCGTCTTCCGTCTGATCCTCGGCCTGTCGCTGGCCAAGGGTCCGCTGGGCTTCTGAGGGGATAGGACCGATGGACGTATTTGCATCCCTTGGCGACGGGTTCGCCGTTGCCTTCACCTGGCAGAACCTGCTGTTGGCGCTGCTGGGCTGTCTGCTGGGCACGATCATGGGCGCGCTGCCAGGGCTTGGCCCCTCGAACGGCGTCGCGATCCTGATCCCGCTGGCATTTACCCTTGGGCTGGGCGCGACACCGGCGCTGATCTTGCTGACCTCGGTCTACTATGGGGCCATGTACGGCGGCCGGATCAGTTCGATCCTGCTGAACATTCCGGGGGACGAGCCGGCGCTGATGACCTGTCTTGACGGGTATCCCATGGCGCAAGCAGGCCGCGCGGGCGAGGCGCTGGCGCTGTCGGGCATCGCCTCGTTCGTGGGTGCGTTCTTCGCCACCTGGGGGCTGGTGTTCCTGGCGCCACAGTTGGTCAAGGTCGCGCTGCTGTTCGGCCCGGCCGAGTATTTCGCGCTTTTCACACTTGCCTTTGCCACGCTGGGCGGCATCGCCTCGACCAACCAGGCCAAGGCAGCGTTCGCCGCGGCGCTGGGCCTTGGGTTGGCGACGATCGGCGTAGACGGGCAGACAGGCGTGCCCCGCTTCACCTTCGGCGAGGTGCATCTTTACGACGGCATCGACTTCCTGGTGGCCATCGTCGGCCTGTTCGCGCTGTCCGAGGTGCTGATCTTCCTCGAACATCGCGGCACCGAGCGGGACACGTCGGAGCGCAAGGTCGAGATCGGCCGGATCATCCCGCCCTGGTCGCTGGTGCGCAGCTGCATCCCGACGATGGGCCGGACCACGGTGCTGGGCTTCATCGCGGGTGTGCTGCCGGGGGCGGGAGCCTCGCTGGGGTCGTTCATCAGCTATTCGATGGAAAAGCGCCTGGTGGACCGCGATGGCACATTCGGCACAGGCGATCCTCGCGGTGTCGCCGCGCCCGAGGCGGGCAACAACGCTGCTGCCGGGGGGGCGCTGGTTCCGATGCTGGCGCTGGGCGTCCCCGGTTCTGGCACCACGGCGGTACTGCTGGCAGTGCTGCTGGCACTGAACATTACGCCGGGGCCGCTGTTGTTCACTCAGAATCCCGACGTGGTCTGGGGCCTGATCGCGGCGCTGTTCATCGGCAACTTCATGTTGCTGGCGATGAACATCCCGCTGGTGGGCCTGTTCACCCGCGTGCTGCTGGTCCCGCCGCGTTTGCTGATGCCGGTCGTTGCCATGGTCAGCTTTGTCGGTATCTACGGGATCTCGGGCTCCAGCTTCGATCTGATAGTGATGGTCGGTTTCGGGGTACTGGGCTGGGTGCTGCGCAAGCTGGATGTGCCGCTTGTTCCAGTGATCCTGGGCACGCTGCTGGGCAACGAGATGGAGGCGAACCTGCGCCGCGCGCTCACGATCTCGGACGGCGACTGGTCGACCCTGGTCGGCAGCCCGCTGGCCATCGCGCTGTGGACCATCGCTTTCGTGGGCTTCGTCCTGCCGATCCTGTTCGGCAAGGTGCTTAAGCGTCGGATGCGGATGGCCCGCGACGAGGAAGGCGCGATCACCGACTGAATCGACGGCGTCAGGCGGCCTTCGCCTGACGGATGCGCAGCGCCGCGTCGGGCCTGTCGGTGGTGAACACCGGCAGGCCTTGGCTCAGCGCCCATTCGATGGCCTCGTCCTCCAGTACCGCGAAGGCGCTGGCCTCTAGTTCTGCGGCGCGTAGCGTTTCAAGGCTGCCATCGCGTAGCAGGCGTTGGTTCGGGGCGACCTGCGTGATCCCCGCGTCACGGGCCAGCAGCGCGACGCCTTCAGGTCCGCACAGCCGGAACACCTGGTCCGAAACCAGCCACAGCAGCCCCGCCAGCGGCAGGCCGCGCGCCACGACCTCGCGCAGCGTGGGCAGGTGAAAGCTGGTGATGACGGTGCGTTCCAGCAGGCCACGCTCGGCCATGGGACGCAGCGTCTTGTCGATGATGCCGGGGTAGGGAACCATGTCGCCGCCCGGCTTCAACTCGCAGCGCAGGATGATGTCCGAGGGGGCGAGGATATCCAGCCCCTCGTCCAGCGTCAGGATCCGGCCGCCGCCGTTGAAGATCTCCAGCGCCTTCAACTCATTGAGCGTCTTTGCGCCCACCGGCCCGGTGCCGTTGGTCACCCGGTCCAGTGTGCTGTCGTGGAAGATCACCGGCACGCCGTCCGCCGAGAG
>JBFHFG010000071.1:0-9198 GCA_041583815.1 Halovulum sp. | reverse complement strand
CGGCCATGCGGTCAGGCGCGCGGCGGTCGCCTTGCCGTCATGGATCGCGAAATCCCAGACGATGTCATCGACGGCGGTCAGCCAGCGCGCGCCCGCGACCAGCGCGTTGTGGCGCAGGTCCATCGGTGTCGGGCCGGTGTGGGCGGTCTGCCCGGCAAAACTGGCGCGCATGCCGCGTACCGGTTAGCCGCCGGTGACGATGCCGACCTCACGTCCCTCGGCGTCCAGGATCGGGCCCTGCTCGATGTGCAACTCGAAATAGGCGTCGATCTCGCCCGCCTTGCAGGGGCGGTCACCCTTGTAGCCGATGCGCTCCAGTTCGTCGCCAAAGCGCGCGCCATCGTCGCCGATCAGGTCGTGCACCCAGTCGACCGAATACTTGCCGATGAAGCAGCCCGAGGCGACCATGGGCGGCGAGAACCGCGCGCCTTCCTCGTTGGTCCAGTCGACGATGACGATGGGCCGCCGGGTGGAGTGGCCCGCGTCGTTCAGCGTGCGCACCAGTTCCAGCCCGGCCAGCACCCCGGCGATGCCGTCGAACCGGCCGCCGTTGATCTGCGTGTCGAGGTGGCTGCCGATCAGGATTGGGGGAAGATCCGGATCGGTCCCTTCGCGGCGACCGAAGATCGAACCGCATTCGTCCACCTCGACACTCAGGCCCGCATCCTTGCACCAGGTCACGAACAGGTCGCGCATCTGCCGGTCGGCATCGCCGAGCGTCAGGCGGGACAGACCGCCGGGACGGCCTTCGCCGATGCCGGCCGAAGCCTCGATCGTGGACCAGAAACGTGCAAGGTCGGTGCGGGTATCCGCTGAGAAAGTCATGTGTCTATTCCCTTGGTCAGAACAGAAGGTGCGGCAGGCCGGTAACCAGCGCCGGGAAGAGGATCATCGCCACCAGAACCGCGATCATCACGCCGAGGAACGGCACCAGGTGGCCGAAGGCGCGCGACAGCGGGATTCCGGCGACGCGGCAGGCGGCCATCAGGTCGATGCCCAGGGGCGGCGTGTTCGCACCGATGGCCAGGTTCACCGTCAGCAGGATGCCGAAGTAGACCGGGTCGATGCCGTACTGCCCGAGGATCGGCAGGAACACCGGCGCCAGGATCAGGATGATGGCGATGGATTCCATGAACGTGCCCAGGATCAGCAGCACCAGCATCATCAGCAGCAGCGCGATGGTGGCACTGTCGGTGGCCTGGGTGATGCCCGCGACGGCCATCTGCGGCACGCGCTCGGCGGCGAGAATCCAGCCGAACACGCTGGCGGCGGCGATGACCAGCAGGATCGCGCCCGTGGTCTCGGTCGTCTCGCGCAGCAGTTTGACCACCATGCGGATCGTCAGGCTGCGATAGACCACCAGTCCGATCACCAGCGCATAGGCGACGCCGATGCCCGCGGCCTCGGTCGGGGTGAAGATCCCCGAACGGATGCCGCCGACGATGATGACCGGGGCCAGCAGCGCCAGCACCGCGTCCTTGGCGGCGGCGGCCAGTTTCGCGCCATCGAAGGGCTCGCCCCCCGACCAGCCGAAGCGGCGGGACTGGATCCACGCGACGACCATCAGCCCGAGGCCCAGCAGCAGGCCGGGAATGATGCCCGACACGAATAGCTGCCCGACCGAGCTGTTGGTCGCGGTGCCATAGACGATCAGCACGATGGACGGCGGAATGACCGTGCCCAGTGAACCGGCGCAGCCCAGGGCCGCGGCGCTGAAGCCGGGGTCATAGCCGCGCTGCTTCATTGCGGGCAGCATCATGGTGCCGATCGCGACCACGTCCGCCACGCCCGAGCCGGACAGGGAACCGAACAGCATGCAGGCGATGATCATCACGATGGCCATGCCGCCGGTGCGCTGCCCAACCAGCGCCGAGCACAACGCGATGATCCGCGGCGCAAGCCCGCCGTGAACCATCAGAAGACCCGCCAGCAGGAACAGGGGGATCGCCAGAAGGGTGAAGCTGTCGATGCCGGCGACCGCGCGCTGCGCGACCACGATCATCGGCGCGGTATCGGCGATGAAGATGTAAAAGATCGAGCTGAGGCCAAGCGCCACGGCAATCGGCGCGTCGATCAGCACCAGGAAGACGAAGGCGGCCAGCAGCAGAAGCAGGGCAATGCTCATTTGCGCCATCCTCCCAGCAGGAATGCAATCAGGGACAACGCGCAGGCGACGGGCAGGACCATGTAGAACAGGCCCACCGGCAGGCTCAGCGCGGTCGTGGTGTGCGACCAGGTCATCTGCGCCAGCTTCGCGCCGTTGTAGCCCAGAACGCCCAGGAAGATGATCGTCGCGGCGGCGGCCAGCAGGCGGATCGCGCCACGCAATGCGGGGTGCGACACCAGAAGGTCGGTCAGCCCGGCGCGGAAATGGGTGCCCCGCCAGAAGGCCGAAACCGCGCCAAGGAAGGTCAGCCACACCAGCAGCAGGCGCGGCAGTTCCTCGGCCCAGCGGGGGGTGTGGCCGGCCAGGTAGCGAGAGCCGACCACGTAGACGACGGCGGCGGTGAAGGCGGCGACCAGGCCCGCGCCGATCCAGCGGATGCCGGTATCCAGTGCGGTGCCCAGTTTCTCGGTCAGGCTAGTCATCACCGAAAGCTCCGTTCGGGCCGCGGCACAGGCTGCACTCGTCGCAATAGGCGGCGATCACCACCCATTCGTCGGACAGCACCTCGACCTCGTGGTCCAGGCCCGGGGGCAGGCGCACGGCGGTGCCCTCGGTCATCTCGTATTCCTCGCCGCCCGCGCGCAGCACGGCACGACCCTTGAGCGTCAGCGTGACCTCGTCGCGGGGGTGGGAATGGGCGACGGATTTCGCGCCCTTGCGCCCCGTGGTCAGCGCGAACTTGATGAAGCCCTCGCCACGCTGGGCAGGCGAGAACAGAACCTGCTGCGAAAAGTCGAAGAGTTGCACCGGTTCGACCGATGCAACGTTCTTCACCTCGGGACGCACCCCGCTCATTTGCGGTAGGTGTCGAGGATTTCGAGAAGCTCGGGGCCAAAGACCTCGGCCTGGGTTTCCCAGATCGGGGCGACGGCCTCGACGAAGGCGGCCTTGTCCACCTCGTTGAACGCCATGCCCTTGCCTTCCAGGGTCGCGACGAGGCTGGCTTCGGCCTCGGCGGCCATGGTGCGCTGCTCCTCGGCCCAGTGCTGGGCAGCCTCAAGCACGATGGCCTGATCCTCTTCCGAGATCTGGTCCCAGGTCATCTTCGACATGGTCAGGCTGGCCGCGCCGAAGATGTGTTCGGATTTCGAAACGTATTTCTGCACTTCGAAGAACGAGGCGGCGTCGATGATCGACAGCGGGTTTTCCTGCGCGTCGAACAGGCCCTGCTGCAGGGCCGAGTACAGCTCGCCGAAGGCCAGCGGGGCAGGCTCGGCGCCCAGACCCTCGAAGGTCGCCAGGCGCACCTTGTCCGGGGTGACGCGGATCTTCAGGCCTTCAAGGTCGGCCGGCTTCTCGATCGGACGGGTGTTGTTGGTGATGTTGCGGAAGCCGGTTTCCCACCAGGACAGCACGACCATGCCTTTGGGGTCCAGCAGTGCTTCCAGCGCGTCGCCAAGATCGGCGTCCAGCGCGGTGAACGCCTGCTCGCGCGAGGTCCAGGCGTAGGGCATTTCGATGATGCCCATCTTGGGCTCGATGTACTGGAACGAGCCCGAGCCGATGACGCCGGCCTGGACAGCGCCGAACTGCATGCCCTCGATGACCTCTTTCTCGCTGCCCAGCTGGCCGCCGGCAAAGACCTCGATGGCGACGCGGCCTTCGGTCTTCTCGGCGACTTCGTCGGCAAAGCCGGTGGCGGCGACGTGCCAGCTGTGCGCCTCGGGCAGCACGTGGCCCAGGCGGATCTCGACCTGCGCGTCGGCGGCGGTCGCGAACGAGGCGAGGGCGGCAAAGGCCAGCCCGAGGGTGAAGTTCGTGTTTTTCATGATTGGCGACTCCTGTTGAACGGTCGCGAGGATAGAAGCCCCAGTCGCAGCCGGGGCGCAAATAGGCGACGCCTATGGAAGCCAGAATCCGTGCGACAGACCGTGCTGCGGGGGTTGTCCGGGCTTTCCCTTTGCGCAGACCGGTGATACGGAAACGCCGGGGCCGGCGTAGCTCAGCTGGTAGAGCAGCGCTCTTGTAAAGCGAAGGTCGGGGGTTCGATTCCCTCCGCCGGCACCACTTTCGGATCAGGGGTGTAGACGGGACGCGTGTGCGCGCGGACCTGGCGTTTCAGGAACCGCCCAGATCGGGGTGTGGACGATTATATCGATATCCTCCTGCTCCGATTTTCGTGTGCCATGTGCCGGGGCACATCCGGCACTGCGTGAAAAAGACAGGTATTACCGAGCAGAATCCGTCGGTTGTGCAAAACCGTCTGAAACAGTCGGGATTTAATCTTGACGAATTTAGTCGGATGACGCATCCCTTGCCGCAGAACGCAACCACCGGACCCGAGGGAGACACCTTTGACCCGTACCGGCATCACCGCAATCCTGGCGGCATCGACTTTTCTGAGCGCGACGCAGGCCATGGCCGAGGGCGAGCTGAACATCTATTCTTCGCGCCACTACGACGCGGATGACCAGCTTTACACCGCGTTCGAGGAAAAAACCGGCATCACGGTCAACCGGATCGAGGCCGACGCGGACGAACTGATCGCCCGCCTGAAGGCCGAAGGGCAGAACTCGCCCGCCGACGTGTTCCTGACCGTGGACGCGGGCCGCATCTGGCGCGCCGACGAGGCTGGACTGCTGCAGGCCGTCGAATCGGACTACCTGGAAACGCGCATCCCCGCGCATCTTCAGCACCCGGAGAACCACTGGTTCGGCTTCTCGCAGCGCGCGCGGATCATCTTCTATGACCGCGAGGACGTGGCAAACCCGCCGCAGACCTATGCTGACCTGGCCGATGACCAGTACGAAGGGCAGATCTGCATCCGCTCGTCGTCGAACATCTACAACCAGTCGCTGCTGGGCTCGATCATCGAGCACGAGGGCGAAGAGGCCGCCAAGACCTGGGCTGCCGGCGTGGTCGAGAACTTCGCCCGCGATCCGCAGGGCGGCGACACCGACCAGCTGAAAGGCATCGTTTCGGGCGAGTGCGACATCGCCGTGGCCAACACCTACTACTTCCTGCGTGCGCTGGCCGGCGGGGTCGAAGGGGTGTCCGAGGATGTCGAGCGTATCGGCTGGGTGTTCCCGAACCAGTCCACCACCGGCGCGCACGTAAACGTCGCCGCCGCCGGCGTGACCGCCCATGCCCCGAACCGGGACAACGCGGTCAAGTTCCTAGAGTATCTGGCGACCGACGAGGCGCAGGCCTTCTTTGCCAACCAGAACAACGAATATGCCGCCGTTCCGGGTATTGCCCTGGCCGAAGTGCCGGCCCGCCTGGGCCTGTTCCGGCAGGATGCGCTGAACCTGTCCGCCCTGGGCGAGAATCAGCCCCGTGCGCAGCAGATCTTCAACGAGGTCGGCTGGGAGTGATCCCCGCCTGACATTCGACCGGGGTTGAGGGACCTCTTCGGTCGAAGCTTGCGGGCGCCTCTCCGGGGGCGCCCGTTTTCGTCAGGTGTCCAGACGGTACTTCAGGAACCGGGCCCCTGCGTGGTCTGTCGCGCCAATCGGGCGCGCACCGATCCGTTCCAGCGCCCGCAGCCGCGTACGCGTGGGCGGCAGCAGGAAAGTGACGAAGGGGATGCGTTCGTCAGATCGGGCGAACGCCAGCGCCTGTGCCGTGATCCGCAAGCCCAGCCCGAAGCGGTCAGGCCGGAGGACCAGGCCGTAGTCCCACTCGTCGCCCTCTTTCTGGAAGCCGCCCCAGCCGACATAGTCCCCTCCGTCGAGGAAGGCCCAATGGCCCAGACCGTCCCGCGCCCAACACGCTTCCTTTGCCGCGACGAATTGCGCCACGGTGTCCAGATCCCATGTGCCGGTCAGCAGCGGCATGTGCTCGGCGACGCGGGGATCGGTCATATGGGCCAGGATCAGGTCCGGCGCTATCTGCGACAGGCGTGAGAAGACGATCGGCGGGGCGGGCATCGGGGACAACCAACGGTGAAACAGACGCCGCATTTGGGCGGCAGGTCGCGCCTTGGTCAAGCGCGCCACCGTCACCATCCCGCGAGCGGCGCAAGATCCCGTGGCTGCGATCGTAGGCGTTAGCAGCCGGGAACGGATACCCCGCCAATCGCTCGGCAGGCGGGGTGAACACGTCGATGCGCATCGGATGGCAGGCGGCAGTGTCCGACGAATGTTCGGCCCCGCAATCGCCGCCGGGGCAGGCGGACAGGCCGACCAGCAGGTCGATCTCGGCAAAGAATTCCAGGTGATCGCCGGGGCGCACCGGGCTGGCTTTCATGAAATACTGGTGCGTGTCGGCGGTGAACCCGGTGCACATGAACACGTTCAGCACGTCGTGGACCAGCGGCTCGACCTCGGCTGCCGGGCGGCCCGTATGTGACGCCAGCGCGCGGGTCAGGTTGGAATGGCAGCAGTGGTGATAGTCGCCGCCGCTCAGCAGGCGATTTGTGTAGGGGTCGCAACGCGTGCCGATTACGTCATGGACCGATCCGCCGAAATCGTCGAACCCGTACCAGTCCAGCGTGTCGTCAGTGATCGTCGCCATCGGGCGCATTGCCGGAAAGGTCGACCACAGCCGGTCGCCGGTCGAGACATGCGTCCCGTGCAGGGCGCGGGTCTTGCCGGAATAGAACCGTTCCGTCAGGTCGTTCGCGTTCCACAGGTTCATGTCTCCCACCTGCGGCCCCTCGATCGAGACGATGCGGAAGAAACTGCCCTTCGGCACCTCGACGCACAAGGCATCGCGGGGCGGGACGATGTGGCTGCCGGCGGGCACGGCCTCGGCCCGCAGCGCGTTCATCGCACCCAAGTCCGGCGCGGGTAGCGTTTCGACTGGATAGCAGATCACCGGCTGGACGGCGCGGCGCGCGTCGGCATCCTCGGGGGCGGGCTGCCGGGGGTGCGTGGGTTTCATGGCGAGTTCCTTCAGACCGAGGTGCTTGCCGCCATCGCGGCCGAGTGGCGACCGACCGCGTGGCGCGCCAGCGTGCGGCACAGGATCACCACCGGCACCAGGCCGAAGGCGACGATGACCAGCGAGGGCAGGGCGGCCTCCTGCAGGCGCTCGTCGGCGGCAAGGCGATAGGCCTGCACGGCCAATGTGTCGAAGTTGAACGGGCGCAGGATCAGCGTTGCGGGCAGTTCCTTCATCACGTCGACGAAGACGATCAGCAGCCCTGTGACCAGCGAGGTCTTCATCAGCGGCAGGTGCACGCGGCGCACCAGCCCGCCCGGCGTCATGCCGAGCGTGCGCGCGACGGCGTCGATGTTCGGGTTGACCGTGGTGATCCCGGTGTCGAAGGCCGACAGCGCGGCGGCCATGAAGCGCACCATGAAAGCCAGCACCATCACCCAGATCGAGCCTGTAAACAGCAGCCCGGTCGAGATGTCGAAGGTCCGGCGCATCCAGGCGTCCAGCGCATTGTCGAGCCCGGCGAAGGGTACCATCAGGCCGACCGCGATCACGCCGCCGGGTACGGCATAGCCAAGTCCCGCGATCAGCGTCATCGCCCGGTTCAGGCGGGTGCGGCGCAGCCGCGCGCGCGTGCCGATCAGCACGGCGGCGCTCATGGTGACGACGGCAGCAACCGACGCGACCATCAGCGAGTTGCGGATGAACCCCATGTAGCGTTCGGAAAACAGCGACTGGTTCGCGCCTACGGCCATTTCCGCCAGGATCACCAGCGGTAGCGCGAAACCGAAGATTACCGGCAGTGCGCAGGCCACGGTCGCGCCCCAGGCGGCGGCACCCTGCAAGTCCTGCGGGGTCATCATCGCGCCCGCGCGCGGCGGATAGCGCTTGGCCGCGCCGCGCTGGATCCGTTCCAACGTTGCAAGGAACAGTGCGGCACCCAGCAAGCAGAGCGCCAGTTGGGCAGCGGCGGTGCGGTCGCCGAAGGCGAACCAGGCCTGGTAGATCCCGGTGGCGAAGGTCTGCACGCTGAAATAGGCGACGGTGCCGAAATCGGCGATCGTCTCCATCACGGTCAGCAGCACACCGCCCGCGATGGCAGGCCGCGCCATCGGCAGGCTGACGCGGAAGAAGGCGCTCCACGGGCCGTGACCCAGCACGCGGGCGGCCTGGTAGCCACCGAAGCTTTGTTGCAGGAAGGCGGCGCGGGCCAGGAGGTAGACATAGGGGTAGAGGACGAGCACCAGCATCAACGCGGCCCCGCCGAGCGAGCGGATCTCGGGGAACCAGTAGTCGCGCGGGCCCCAGCCGGTCACGGCACGCAGCCAGGTCTGAACCGGGCCGGGATGATCCAGCAGGTTGGTGTAGGCATAGGCCAGCACATAGGCCGGAAAGGCCAGGGGCAGGGCCAGCAGCACTTCCAGCAGGCGGGAACCGGGAAAGCGGCAGGTCGTGACAAGCCAGGCGGTGCCGGTGCCTATCACGCAGGTGCCGGCACTGACCATGGCGACCAGCGCCAGCGTGGTCAGCGTAAAGCGCGGCAATACCGTGTCCGCCAGCGAACGCCAGGCGTCCAGCGTTCCAGTCGCGGCCGCCAGCGCGACCGCCACCACGGGCAACAGGCACAGGCCGGCGGCAAGCCAGGCAAGAAATGTCAGCAGGCGGTCGTTCATCAATCCTCCGCGCGGGGGCACGCGGACGGCCCCCCGGTCCTGCTGGCTATAGCCGAACCGGGGGGCAAGGGGAAACCCGGGCGCGGTGCCGCAGGTCGTTCAGCGCGGCCACCAGGCGACGCCCGCTGGGGCGATCTGCTGCCCGCGATAGGTCACGGGTTCGGCGGCGTAGTTGAACGCGAACAGGTGGCTGCCGGTTTCGCGCAGGCGCAGGCCCTCGGGCAAGGCGTGTGTCTCGATCCCGGTTGCGGCGCACAGCGATGCGACCATCCGGCTCAGCGCCGCAGGTTCGGGCCATCCGGCAAGGTAGCGCAGGCTGCCCGCGCCGACCACGGCGGGGCGGCCATCGGCGGTCCGCTCGATCACCTCGGCGGGGCCGTCCAGGTGCTCGAACCAATGGGCGAACGCGCCCCCCTCGGCCAGCGGAACCTGCGAACCCGGCGGCAGGCTTTCGACCCGGTCCACCACCACGTCCAGCCCTGGCAGGGCGGGGGGCAACGGTACGGGAATCGAGAACTCCGCGGTCTTGGAATTGGT
>JBFHFG010000070.1:0-9201 GCA_041583815.1 Halovulum sp. | reverse complement strand
GGCTCCTGGGTCGAAGGGATCGGCGCAAATACGTAGTCCAACCCGTCGACGGACGAGAACTCGGCGATGTTCCACGCGCCTTGCGGCATCATTGCGAAACCGCCCGACTTGAACTCGGTCAGCGCGGTGGACCAGGGGTCCAGCCCGGCCTGCGCCTTCGGGTCGATGCACTTTGCGTCGATCAGGTCGCGGATCGTGTCGAGCGTGCCGTTGAAGGCGGCGGAATCCACGAAGGTCTCGTCGCCGCTGCCAAGCGCCGACGCAGGCACGTCGCTGGCCTCGAGCCCGTTGGCGACCACGAACAGCGGTGCCTGGAACCCGCCGGTAAAGATCATCGGTTTGATCCCCGCCGCGTCCAGCTTGCCGCAGGCATCTTTAAGTTCGTCCAGCGTCGTCGGGGGCGCGTCCACGCCGGCTTCGGTCAGCAGGCCCATGTTGACGAAGTTGCCCATGCCGATCAGTTCCAGAGGCATGACAAAGGTGGCGTCGCCCACGGTGATGGCGGGGCGGATCGACTCGTCCACGCGCCCATACCATTCGCTGTCGGTACCAAGGTCCGCCAGCAGACCGGCGTCGCCCCAGATCTTCACCAGCGGCATGTCGGTCATCATCACGTCGGGCGCGTTGTTGCCCTGCAGGCGCGGCGGCAGCACCACGTCGGTATCAAGGCGGCTGATGTAGGACAGTTCGACATCGATATCGGGATTGGCGGCCTCGAATGCCTCGATCAACTGGGGCAGGCCGGCAGGCTCGGTCTCGTTGCCCTTCCATGCAGTGACGTCCAGCACGACCTGCTGCGCCAGGGCCGGTCCGGCCAGCAGCGCAGCGGCGCAGGCGGTGCCCGCAAATGCCCGCATCGTGAAATTCATGGCATTCCTCCTTGCCGAATCCAATATGATCTTTCTTTCAGAATGATATATTATTCCTGTGAAGGTCAACCGTTTATCTTCTGAATAATATATTATATGATGGCCGTCCCGGTATTGGACCGGTCAAAACAGGAAGGAATCTCCGGGCGTGACGGTCGACGGTGCAGGTAAGGACAATGTCTACAGCAGGTTGCTGGCCGATATCGGTAACGGCACCTTCACCAGCGGCACCCGGCTGAAGGTGCAGGACCTTGCGACACGCTACGGCACCTCGATCATTCCCGTGCGCGAGGCGCTGCGCCTGTTGCAGGGGCAGGGCATCGTGGATATCGCGCCCAATCGAGGCGCGACCGTCTCGACGCTCAGCGCGGACATGATCCTCGAGATATTCGAGATCCTGCAACTGCTCGAACCCTATTTCGTCGCCGCCTTCGCCCGAAGTTGCACCGAGGCCGACATCCGCGAGATCGAGGCGATCAACGACCAGCTCAAGGATACCCCGGTCGAGGACAAGGCCGCGTTCTCGACGCTGGACAAGGCGTTTCACGAAGCGATTGCAGCGAAGCACTACAACCGGCGGGCTTTCGGCATGTGGGAGTTCCAGCGCCGGATCCTGAACGCGCTGGCGTTGCCGCTACCGATCTCGACCTCGCGGCACAAGACGATCCTGCGGGAACATGCCGCCCTGATCGAGGCGTTCTGGCAGAACGACGAGGCCCGCGCGGTCGAGGTCATCAACCGCCACGTCCAGGGGGCGGGCGACCAGATGTACCATCAGCTGAAGATGCACGAGGCCCGCGCCTAGCGCCTAGCGGGCGCTGCCGCGCACGACCAGTTCCGCAGCGAAATCGTGGGTCGGGCCCTGACTGGGCTGCTCGCCCGACAGCAGGGCTGCAGTACGTTCGGCCAGTGCCTCGACCGGGACCGAGATCGACGCGACGCCGTCCCGCATCCACGCATAGGACACGGCGTCGCCATAGCCGATGAAACCCAGCGGGCGCCCACTGGCGACTGTTTCCAGCCAGGTGGTCAGCGCACCGCCCGAAATCTCGAACCCCCCGCACAAAATTGCGTCAGCGCCCGCGTCCACCAGTTGCTCGGTGCCCCTGCGCCCCAGTTCCTCGGTCGGCGCGCCGGTCATTTCCAGCTTCTCGTCGACGGTCAGACCTGCGCGCTTCAGCCCCGCCCGGTAGGCCGCGCGCCGGTCCCGGCCCGAGGACAGCGCCGTATCCGCCCCGATATAGCCGATGCGCCGGTACCCGGCGGACGCAAGCTGAACGACGGCATCGCTCAGTGCCACGGCGTCGCCGACCAGAACGGCCTCGCCATCCGTTCGGCGGCGGATCAGCTGGATCGTGCGCATGTCCGCCGGCAGCAGCGGTTCGGCCTTTCCAGGGGCGGGCACCATGACCACGCTACCGGCCTGAACTTCACGCAGGCGACGCAGCGACGCGGCCTCGCGGCGGATGTCGTCGTTGGTCAGGTGGATGATCAGGTGCAGCGCGCGGCGGTCGCATTCCAGGGCGAGCGCGTTGGCATAGCGGGCGTAGAACTCGTTGGTGATGTTGGGCAGCAGCAGCCCGACGATCCGGGTGTCGTCGCCGCGCATCGCGGCGGCGGCGGAACTGCGGACATAGCCCAGTTCCTCGGCGCGTTTCAGCACCGCGTCGCGCGTTTCCTTCAGCACGTTGGGATGGTTCGACAGCGCACGTGACACCGTCATGTGCGAGATCCCCAGATCCTTCGCGATGGACTTGATCGTGACGCGCGCCATTCGGCCCCTCTTTTCCCGTCTGCTCACATGACCCGGTTTCACGCTTGACAGCAATCCCCGCTCGCCGGTAGTTGTTCACGTGAACATAACGATGGAGCGACCGTCCTGCAAACAGAACTGCATCAGCGCACGGAAAAGCTGCTGGCCGAAATCGGACTGGCTGCACCCGGTGATATCCGCGCGGTCGAGCCGTTGACCGGTGGCGTCGCCAGCGACATTGCCCGCGTTGACCTGCCGGGGCGTAGCGTGGCGGTGAAGTTTGCACTGCCAAAGCTGAAGGTCGCCGCCGACTGGCGGGCGCCGGTTCATCGGAACGCGGCCGAGTATGCGTGGCTTCAGGTCGCCGCGCGCGTCGCGCCCGGGGTCGCGCCAAAGCTTTATGGTCGGTCCGAAGATCTGCACGGTTTTGCGCTGGAGTTCATTACCGGTGATGACGTCTGGCTGTGGAAGTCCGGCCTGCTGGACGGGCGGCGCGACACGGGGCAGGCGGCACTGGTCGGGGATCTTCTGGGGCGGATTCACGCGGCGTCGGCAGAACCCGGGTTTGACCGGGCACCGTTCGCGAACCGCGACGACTTCCACGCAATCCGGCTGGAACCCTATCTGCTCTACACCGCGCAGGCCCATCCCGATGATGCCGAGCGGCTGACCCGGTTGGCGGCCGACCTTTACAAGGCAGAAACCGTGCTGGTGCATGGCGATGTCAGTCCCAAGAACATCTTGTTCCGCGATGCGGGGCCGGTCCTGCTGGACGCGGAGTGCGCGACCATGGGGGATGCCAGCTTCGACCTCGCCTTCTGCCTGAATCACCTTGCGATCAAATCGCTGCACCTGCCGGAGACGCGGGACGACCTGCTGGCCTCGGTCCTGCGGCTATGGGGGGGCTATCGCCCGCATGTCACGTGGGAGGACGCCACCGCGCTGGAGGCGCGGGTCTGCGCCCTGCTGCCTGCGCTCATGCTGGCGCGTGTCGATGGCAAGTCCCCGGTCGAGTACCTGGACGAAGCGGGGCAGGGCCGGTTGCGCGCGCTTGCGCTGGCATTGCTGCCGTCACCGCCCCGGACCCTTACAGAATTCACCGAACAGATTGCCCGCCGGCTGGAGGAAACGACTTGACCGAGATCCAATCCATCACTGCCCGCCGTGTCTGGGACAGCCGCGGCAGGCCCACGGTCGAGGCCGACGTAAGGCTGGCCAATGGCGTATTGGGCCGCGCCATCGCGCCAGCCGGTGCCTCTCGTGGGACCCGCGAGGCGATCGAACTGCGTGTCGGCGGGGTGCATCTTGGCGGCCGCGACGTGAAGGGGGCGGTAGCCTCGGTGCGGGACGTGATCGCTCCGGCGCTGATCGGCATGCAGGCCGGGGACCAGGCGGCGGTCGATGCCGCGATCCTGGCGCTGGATCCGTCGCCTTTGAAAGACACGCTGGGCGGCAATGCGACGGTTGCCGTCTCGCTGGCGGTGCTGCACGCGGCGGCGGCCGACGCGGGTCTACCGCTGTGGCGGCACGTGGCGCAGCACTATGGCTGCAGGCCCAGCCTGCCGCTGCCCGAGATCCAGATCTTCGGCGGCGGCGCCCATGCGGGCCGCCGGGTCGATATCCAGGATTTCATGATCATGGTTCCGGGCGCCTCCACCTTCGACGAAGTGATGGAAGTGACGTCCGAGGTATATTTCGCCGCCGGGGATATCATGGCGTCCAAGGGGCGCGCTGCGGGCGTTGCCGACGAAGGCGGCTGGTGGCCGGTTTTCGACAGCAACGAAGAGGCGCTGGAAACCCTGGTCGCGGCAATCGAGAAAGCGGGCGAGAAACCGGGCGAACGGGTCGTGATCTCGCTCGACATCGCGGCATCGGAGTTCGGCAAGCAGGGCCGCTACCGGCTGGCACTTGAGGATCGCGAGATGGACAGCGCGGGCCAGATCGACATGCTGGGCCGCTGGCTGGACGCCTATCCCATCGCCTCGATAGAGGACCCGCTGGGCGAGGACGACCCCGAAGGCATGGCCGAGTTCACCCGCTGCTTCGGGGACCGCGTGCAGATCATCGGCGACGACTACCTTGTGACCAATGCCAAGCTGGTCCGCGAGGCCGTCGCGCAGGGCGCCTGCAACGCGGTGCTGATCAAGGTGAACCAGGCCGGGACGGTCAGCGAAAGCGTCGAGACCTTCCGCGCGGCCAACGAACTTGGTTTCGGCAGCATCGTCTCGGCGCGTTCGGGCGAGACCGAGGATGTATCGATCAGCCATCTCGCGACGGGACTGGGCGGCGGCCAGCTCAAAGTCGGCTCGTTCACCCGGTCCGAGCGGATGGTGAAATGGAACGAATGCCTGCGGATCCAGGACGAGCTGGGGGAGGGTGCCTTTGTCGGCGGCGCCCCCCTGGCGCGAACCTGGTGGGGCGCGAAACAGAAGGAAACCGCATGAAACTGATGCGTTACGGCGACCGCTACGGCGCCAAGATCCCTTGTATCCTAGATGCCGATGGCGTGGCCCGCGACGCCTCGTCCATCGTGGCCGATTTCGGCCCGCGCACCCTGTCGCCCGAGTTGTTGGCGCAACTGCGTGCCACGGATCCGGCCAGCCTGCCGGTCGCCGATATCGAGGGCAAGCGACTGGCCCCTCCGGTAGCGCAGCCTTTCAATATCTGGTGCGTGGGACTGAACTACTCCGACCACGCCGCCGAGGCAGGGATGCCCATTCCGGACGAGCCGATCCTGTTCAACAAGGCCACCGGCACCTATTGTGGTGCCAACGATGACATCCTCTATTCGCCCAGGATGACCCGATTGGACTGGGAGGTGGAGCTGGGCATCGTCATCGGCAAGCCCGCGTTGAACATCGCCAAGGATCAGGCGATGGACCACATCGCCGGTTTCGTGTTGATCAACGACGTATCCGAACGGGCCTGGCAGTTGGCGCGCTCGGGGCAGTGGGCGAAAGGCAAGAGCTTCCCGAACTTCTGCCCCGCGGGTCCCTGGCTGGCAACGCCGGACGAGTTCGCCGACGTCCAGAACCTTGATATGTGGCTGGATGTGAACGGCGAGCGGATGCAGACCGGCAGCACGTCGAAGATGATCTTCGATGTCATCTCCATCGTCAGCTACATGTCCGAGTTCACGCGGCTGGAGCCGGGCGACCTGATCTGCACCGGCACCCCCCCGGGCGTCGGCGACGGCATGAAGCCGCAGCGCTATCTGAACATCGGCGACACGGTCGCCTTGGGCATCGAGGGCCTGGGCGAGCAGCGACAGTCCGTAGTGGCACTTTAAGGCCGCTGGCCGCCCCGCCGGTTCGGGGCGGCGCACGGCCTTCTGCGGTGTCGCGTGTTCACGTGAACGTTGCGAGCGGCACAGGAATGCGTGGGTCGGCCTGACTGGACCGGGCGCGAACGATTGACTGAAAGGACTGAATGAATGAACGCCTATGATCTCAAGGGTAGAAGGGCCGTAATCACCGGGGGCGCGCGGGGCATGGGCTATGCCGTGGCCGAGCGCTTCCTGGACTCGGGCGCTTCGGTCGCTCTGTGGGATATAAACGAGGACGCATTGCGCCAGGCAACCGCGCGGCTGGAAGACCGGGGTGCTGTCACCTGGTCGCGCGTTGACGTGTCGGATTACGCCAGCGTGCAGGCCGGTACGGATGCCGCCGAAGCCGCACTGGGTGGGATCGATATCCTTGTGAACTCGGCCGGGATCGCCGGGGTGAACAAGCCGGTGGTCGATTTCCCACTGGATGTCTGGAACCAGGTTCAGCAGGTCAACCTGAACGGCATCTTCCACACCTGCCGGGCCGTCGTACCGGTGATGCAGAAGGGCGGCTATGGCAGGGTCTGCAACATCGCGTCGATCGCCGGGAAAGAGGGCAACCCGAACGCCTCGGCCTATTCCGTCTCGAAGGCTGGGGTGATCGCCCTGACCAAAAGCCTGGGCAAGGAGCTGGCGCAGGACAATATCCGCGTGAACGCTGTCTGCCCCGCCGTGATCGAGACCGAGATGCTGGCCGACGTCACCCCAGAGCAGATCGCCTTCATGCTGTCCAAGATCCCCATGGGCCGCATGGGCAGCGTGGACGAGATAGCGGCCATGGTCGGTTTCCTCTGCTCCGAGGAATGCTCGTACTGCACCGGGGCGATCTTCGACCTGTCCGGGGGGCGGGCGACCTACTGACCGCCAGCCCGCCCCGTCAGCCCATACGCTCGGACTTGTACGATCCGGGGCTGGCGGGGAACACCACGGTCTTGTTGCCGTTCAGGAACACGCGGTGGTGAATGTGTGCATGGATCGCACGGGCCAGAACCTGGCTTTCCACGTCACGCCCCAACGAGACGTAATCCGATGCCGATTGCGCATGGGTGATGCGCACGATGTCCTGCTCGATGATCGGTCCCTCGTCCAGATCGGCCGTGACGTAGTGCGACGTCGCACCGATCAACTTCACTCCGCGCTCGTACGCCTGCTTGTAAGGGTTGGCGCCCTTGAAGCTTGGCAGGAACGAGTGGTGGATGTTGATTATCCGCCCCGACATCGTCCGGCACATCTCGTCGCTGAGGATCTGCATGTAGCGGGCCAGCACCACCAGTTCCGCGCCGGTCTCCTCGACCACGGCCATGATCTGAGCCTCGGCCTGCGGCTTGTTCTCCTTCGTGACCCGGATGCAGTGGAAGGGGATGTCGTGGTTCACGACGACCTTCTGGTAATCCATGTGGTTCGAGATCACCGCCACGATATCGATCGGAAGCGCGCCGATCCGCCAACGGTACATCAGATCGTTCAGGCAGTGCCCGAAGCGGCTGACCATGATCACGACCTTCATCTTGCTGTCTTCGTCATGAAAGGCGTGCTGTTCGGGGGCGAAGGGGGCGATCACCGGCTCGAACCCGTCCTGCAGGTCCTGCAAGGTGGTGTCCTCGCCCGCGGTGAAGCTGACCCGCATGAAGAAGGTGCCGGTCTCCTGGTCGTCGAACTGGGCGCTGTCGGTGATGTTGCAGCGTTTCCCGGCCAGGTAGGTGGAAATGGCGGCGACAACCCCGATCTCGGAGTTGCATTTCACGGTCAGGGCGTAACGGCTCATGGCAAGCTTTCGTGGCTTTGATCTGTCGGGGTCTGATGCCGCGAATCCGGGGCGCGGTCCAGCACTGCCGTCACCTGTCCGGCGCGGACGGGACTAACGAGAGTGGCGCGAAGTATCGTGATTCGATGATTTGGCAGAAGTGGTGCCGCTGAAGGGACTCGAACCCCCGACCCCATCATTACGAATGACGTGCTCTACCAGCTGAGCTACAGCGGCACTTCTGCGCTGCGGGGACGGAAAATCCGTGACCCGCCGTGGCGATGCCCGCGCTTCTAGCGGCTGATCGCCGCGCCCGCAAGCGTCTTTCGACGGTGCGGGCGTGACCGGGGCTGGCCCCGGGGATCAGGCTCAGCGCTCGCGCCAGCCCTGGTCCTCGCCGGGGGCGTAATCCGGGCGCGGCGGAACCGGCTCGGGCTGCTCTCCGGCGCGCTCGAAGCGCGGCGGACCACCGGGTGTGCCGGGTTCTACCGGGGTCTCGGGCGCAGCGTCAGGGGCAGAGGCGGCTGCCGGGGCAGCTTCGGCTTCTGTGGACCGCGCGGCAGAGCCATCGGCGCTGGGCGTCGCGGTGGCCTGCTCGGTTTCGTCAACCTCGGCATCCTCGACATCGGCCGTGGCCCGCGCGGCGCGGGGTTGGGCCCGCTCGGCCTCGGCGGTCGTTGGCTGCTCACCATCCGCTTGCGGAGGCTCGCGCCGATCCTCCAGCGTGCCGACGATCAGCGGCAGCATCGCGGCGGCGGTGCTGGTCGTATCCTCGCCCTGCGGCGGCACCTGCCAGGCAAGGGTGTCAAAGCTCTGGCAGTTCTCGCAGATCGGAGTCCATTGCCCGTGCACGGTGTTGCAGGCCTCGCAGACCCAGGCTTCACCGCGCGGCGCATCCAGCGCCTTCGCCAGCCAGCCACGCACGACACTGTCCGGTGCGCCTTCGCCCCGCTCGATCGCAGCCATCAGCGCAAGGCTGCGCGCGGTCGGCCGCGTCTCGGCCAGATCGCCCAGGGCGCGGCGCGCACCGGGGAAATCCTCGTCGGTCAGCGCCAGTTCGGCGGCCACCATCCGGGTCTCGGGATGCTCGGGTTGCACCTTCAGCAGCGCTTGGAACCGCTGCCGCCGCTCGGCCGGGGTCTCGTCCGGGGCGATGGCGGCGAAGGCTGCGGCCAGGTCAGGGTGCGGTGCCTCGGCCCAGGCTTTCTTGACGATGCGGACCGCCTGGCGCTTCTCGCCCGCCTGCGCGTGCAGTTCGGCAGCCAGCGCCGCGGCGGGGCCGAAGGTCGGCGACAGCCGGTTCGCGGCATAGGCGGCCTCGCGCGCCTTGTCGGGCTCGTTCTCGATCATCGCTGCGCGCGCGTCGGCCAGAGACAGAACCGCTTCGCGCCGTTTGCCCACGTCGCGCGGCAGTGCCGAGGCGCGTACCTTGGCGGCCAGCGTCTTGCGCGCGCCGCTCCAGTCGCGGGCCTGCGCCTGCAGACCGAACAGCGTGTCCAGCGTGCCCTCG
>JBFHFG010000069.1:0-9274 GCA_041583815.1 Halovulum sp. | reverse complement strand
TGAACGGCGGCGCGGTCGGCCAGGTCGAACATATGCGCCTCGTCAACGGCGGGCAGATCCGCCCCCGGCAGATCGCAGCCGATGACCTTCGCCCCGACCGCAGCGAATCCCGCAACAAGCGCGGTGCCGACACCGCCGCCCGCCCCGGTGACCACAACGCGCTTCCCGTCCAGCCCGAACATTCGAAATTCCCCTGAAAAGCGCCTCGAACAGGCATCACAGCGGAAGGCTAGGATCGGTTGCGTAATTTTACAACATAAATTTCCGAATTATCTTGCAATATGCCAGATAACGAAAAAAGATTACACCGGACGCGCGCGGGGTCAGCTATCCCATTGCCGGATCGCCCCGAAGTTCGGCCCAAGTTCAACAGGAGGTAATCATGAACAGACTCTACACAGGTGGCGCCGGGCTGGCCCTTGCGCTGGCGCTTTCGTCGTCGCTGGTATCCGCGCAGGACCTGCGCGTGACGGTGGCCGAATACAGTTCCAAGACCGGCCCCTATTTCGAAGAGGCCGCGGCCGCCTTCGAAGCCGCCAATGCCGGCACCGACATCCAGATCGAGGTCGTGCCCTGGGATGTCCTGCTTCAGAAGCTGACGACTGACATTTCGGGCGGATCGACCGGGGATCTCTCGATCATCGGCACCCGCTGGCTGATCGACTTCGTGGATGCCGGGATCGCGGCGCCGCTGGACGACTACATGGACGACGCCTTCCGGGAGCGGTTTTTTGACGTGTTCCTGTCGCCGTCGGTCATGAACGGTCAGACCTATGGCCTGCCGATCGCTGCCTCGGCCCGCGCCATGTACTACAATAAGGATCTGCTGGAGCAGGCCGGGATCGACACCCCGCCGGACACCTGGACCGAACTGGCCGACGCCGCCGCCAAGATCTCGGCGCTGGGCGACGACATCGCCGGGTTCGGTCTGCAGGGCAAGGAAATCGAGACCGACGTCTATTTCTACTACGGCTTCTGGGCGCAGGGTGGCCAGCTGGTCGAAGAAGACGGCACTTCGGGGCTGGACACGCAAGCAGCCTATGACGCCGCTGCAATGTACAAGAAGCTGATCGACGACGGCGCGACTCAGCCCGGCGTGACCGCCTACAACCGCGAGGACGTGCAGAACCTGTTCAAGCAGGGCAAGGTCGGCATGATGATCACCGCGCCGTTCCTTTCGGGGCAGATTGCCGAGGAAGCGCCCGACCTGAACTATGGCGTCACCGCGATTCCGGCAGGCGCAAACGGCGACCGGGGCACCTATGGCGTGACCGACTCGATCATCATGTTCGAGGATTCGCAGCAAAAGGATCTGGCCTGGTCCTTCCTGGACTTCATCTTCACCACCGAATGGCGCGGCAAGTTTACCGAGGGCGAAGGCTTCCTGCCGGTGAACCCCGAGGTCGCGGCCATGCCTGCCTTCGCAGACAATGCCGACCTGAAGGAGTTCACGGCCCTGTTGCCCGACGCCCGCTTCGCCCCGGTCATCCCCGGTTGGGAGGAGATCGCCGGCATCACCTCGGACGCGATGCAGACGATCTATCTGGGCGACGGTGAAATCCAGCCCACGCTGGACGCCGCCGCGGCCGAGATCAACGGCATCCTCGGTCAGTAACCCCGCCCTTCCGACGACACGCGCCGCCCCGCCAGGGGGCGGCGCCCCTTTCCAACCCGCCATGACCGGAGCCGTTCCATGAAGCGTGCCGCCGCCCCGCTGGCCCCTTACGCACTTGTCCTTCCCGGCTTTCTGCTGGCAGCGTTCATCGTGCTGTGGCCGCTGTGGCAGCTTGGCGTGATCTCAATCAGCGAGGTCAACCGCTTCGGGCAGTTGCGCGGTTCTGCGGGGACCGAGAACTTCATCGCGGTCTTTACCGACCCCGATTTCCTGGGCGCGCTCTGGCGCACCGGATTGTGGACCATCGACATCGTCCTCGGGGCGCTGGCCGTCTCGTTCCCCGTCGCGATGGTCCTGCACCAGGATTTCTACGGGCGCGGCATCGCGCGGGTGATCGTGATGCTGCCCTGGGCGATCTCGATCACGATGACCGCCATCGTCTGGCGCTGGGCGCTGAATGGCGAAAGCGGGATGCTCAACTCAGGCCTCAAGCACCTGGGGATCATCGACACCAACGTGCAGTGGCTGGCACAGGCGGCCACCGCCTTTCCGGTGCAGATCCTGATCGGCATCCTGGTGACAGTACCCTTCACCGTTACGATCTTCCTGGGCGGCCTATCCTCGATCAACGACGACATCTACGAGGCAGCCCGGCTGGAAGGATCATCGGCCTGGCAGACCTTCCGGCGGATCACCTTTCCGCTGATGCAGCCCTTCGTGAACATCGCCGTGGTGCTGAACACGATATACGTCTTCAACTCGTTTCCGATCATCTGGGCGACGACCCAGGGCGGGCCCGCGAACTCGACCGACATCCTGGTGACGTATCTCTACAAGCTCGGCTTCCGCTATGGAAAGCTGGGCGAGGCATCGGCCCTGTCGCTGATGATGTTCGGCCTGCTGCTGGCGTTCACCCTGCTCTATGTCTACCTCGCCGCACGGGAGGCCCGCGAATGAGCCGCAAGCTGAAACGCACGCTGATCGCCTGGGCGGTCCTGTCGCCGCTGGTGGTGCTGACGTTGTTCCCGTTCGCGGTGATGCTGATCACCGCCCTGAAGCCCGCGACCGAGGTGCTGTCACCACATTGGGTGCCCAGCCGACTGGCGTGGGAGAATTTCGCGACCATGTGGTCGGCGACCAATTTTGGCACCGCGATGTGGAACTCGGTCTACGTTGGGGTGTTGTCCACCGCCATTGCCATCGCCGTTTCGATCCCGTTCGCCTACGCGCTGAACCGGTATCGCTTTGCTGGCAAGGGCTTCCTGCGGCAGTTCCTGCTTGTCAGCCAGATGCTGTCGCCCATCGTCCTGGTGATCGGCCTGTTCCGGCTGGCCGCCGCGATGGGGTTGGTCGACAACGTCAATTCGGTCGTGTTCGTCTATGGCGCCTTCGCCATCGCCTTCACAGTGTGGATGCTGCAAAGCTATTTCGCCACCATCCCGCGCGACCTCGAAGAGGCCGCCTGGCTTGAGGGCGCCTCGCACACGTCAGCCCTGATCCGGGTGTTCCTGCCGCTGGCGGTGCCCGCGATCACCGTGACCGCGATCTTCGCCTTCATCAACGCGTGGAACGAGTTCGTCATCGCGCTTACCATGCTGCGCCGCGCCGAAAGCTATACGCTGCCAATCCAGATCTTCTCGCTGGTGGCCGGGCGCTACGCCGTTGAATGGCACCATGTCATGGCCGCGTCGCTGGTGGCCACCCTGCCCGTCGCCGTCGTCTTTGCCTGGCTGCAACGCTATCTGGTCAAGGGCCTGGGCGTCGGCGCAGTCAAGTAATCCCAATCCCCAAAACCATGGAGTCATCATGACCAAGCAATGTTTCGGAACCTCTCACGTCCCCCTGTCCCCTGCCGTGCGCGCCGGTGATTTCGTCTATATCTCGGGGCAGGTGCCGGTGGACAAGAATGGCAAGATCGTCGGCACCGATATCGGCGATCAGACCACGCAGGTGCTGGAGAACATAAAGTCGGCCCTGGCGCTGGCCGGGTGCGAAATGTCGGACATCATCAAGACCCACGCCTATATCGTCGATGCGCGGGATTTCGGCGGCTTCAACGCAGCTTACGCCAAGTTCTTCCCCAAGGACCCGCCCGCCCGCACCACCGCCGAGGCGCGTCTGATGATCGACATCAAGGTCGAGATCGAGGCGATCGCCTACAAGCCGCTTTGATCCGGAACACCTGATCCCCACTGCGCCGCACCGGCCAGCCCCGGCGCGGCGTGGCTTTCTGCCACCCGGCCGTGAACCGGCGCACCGCGCCCCGGATCAGTCGCCCAGCGGTTCAAGCATGTTTCCCGATCGGTGGTTCATGGCGGTGTATTTGATCCGGCGCAGGTTCTCCTTGGCGACCGGTCCCATAACATAGGCGGTTGCCGCCGACAGCAGATCCATCACCGCCAGCGCGGCGAAACGCACCGATGTGGGCGTCAGCGTGTCCTGCGTCTCGGCAATCGCGAAGACAAGCGGGTGATCGACCGCGTCCGCCAGGGGCGTCGCCATCGTGGTGATGGCGACCGTCGCCGCGCCATAGCCGCGCGCCAGCCCCACGGCCTCGATCAGTTCGGCGGTCTTGCCGGACATCGAGAACGCCAGCACCACGTCCTCCGGCCCCAGCGTCGCCGCCTTCATCCGCATGAAATAGGATTCCGGACAGCACGAGACATTCACCCCGTAGCGGAACAGGCGATAGCGCGCTTCTTCGGCCAGGATCGCGGCGCTGCCCCCCAGGCCGAACGTGACGACCTGCCGGGCGTTGGCGACGACCTCGGCGGCAGCCTGTATCGCGGTGGGGGAAACCTGGCGCTCGACCTCGCGCAAGGCACCCCGCGCGTCCCCCAGGATCGGCATCCAGTAGGGCGGAAGATCCGCATCCGGGCTGCCGGTTTCGACATCTGGGGTCAGGTAGTGATCCCCGACCACCAGGCTTTGCGCCAGCTTCAGCTTGAAATCCCGCACACCCTTGCAGCCGATGGCGCGGCAGAACCGGGTCACGCTCGGGTCACTGACCCCGGCGCGCAGCGCGAGGCTGGCAATGCTCTCTTCGGCGGCGGTGCGGACATCGGCCAGCACCGCCGCGCCCACCTTCCGCTCGGCCGGGCTGAGACTGTCGATCTGGTCCTTGATCCGCCCGAGAATATCATCGACCTGCCCGTGGCGCCGGGGCCCGGGCGGAGAGTCCTGTGGATCTGAAATTGTCGTGCTCATGCTGGCTCCTGGTTGGGGCGCAGGGATAACCGACGTCTTCAATCATCAAGTGTATTATTATATCACAATCCAGCACAGATGGCATAACATTGTTTTTTCGAAATAAATTATCATAATCCAAGATACTTGACAGGTTTGTAATTGAATTACAGACTTGCCGCATAACCGGTCAGGGACTCTGACGACGGCATATCGCTGCGGGGATTCGAATGCGGACAAGATGGATGACAACCTCGGTATACGGCCGCGGGGCACGGTGGTGATGGCACGCAATCTTGTCCTTCGAGGCGGCCGCGTCATCGACCCAACGCAGGGCATCGACCGGCGCGCGGATGTCGTCATTGCAGACGGCAAAGTGGCCGGGCTGGACGTGGAACCGCCCGCCGACGCACAGGTCATCGACGCCGATGGCGCAATCGTCACCCCCGGGCTGATCGACCTGCACACCCATGTCTACTGGGGCGGCACGTCGCTGGGTGTGGACCCGGACGCCTACGCGCTCAAATCGGCCTGCACGATGGTGGTGGATGCAGGCAGCGCCGGGCCGGGGAACTATGCCGGGTTTGCCCGCCATGTGATCGAGCCGTCCTTCACGCGCATCCTGTCTTACCTGCATGTCAGTTTCGCCGGGATCTACGCGTTCTCGCGCCGGATCATGGTCGGCGAAAGCCACGACATGCGCCTGATGGCAGCGCGCGAGGCGGTCGCGGTCGCAGAGCAGCACCCGGACACGATCATCGGCATCAAGGTGCGGATTGGCGCCAATGCCAGCGGGCCGTCGGGAATCGCGCCGCTGGACGTGGCGTTGGACGTGGCGGACGAGACCGGACTGCCGCTGATGGTTCATATCGACGAACCGCCCCCCAGCTATGGCGAAGTCGTCTCGCGTCTGCGAAAGGGCGACGTGCTGACCCACTGCTTCCGCCCCTTCCCCAATGCGCCGATGGACGGCGCGGGGAACGTGCGCCCTCAGATCATCGCGGCGCGCGAGCGGGGCGTGTACTTCGACGTTGCCCATGGCATGGGCTCGTTCTCGTGGAAATCGGCGCGGGCGATGCTGGGGCACGGGTTCCGCCCTGATGTAATCTCGTCCGACGTGCACGCGCTGAACCTGGACGGGCCGGTGCACGACAACCTGCGCGTGATGAGCAAGTTCCGCGCGCTGGGGTGGTCGCTGGAAGAGGTGATCGAGGCAGCAAGCCCCGCTCCGGCCCGCGTGCTGGGCCTGCCGGATCACGGCCATCTGCGGCCCGGCGCCATAGGCGATGTCAGCGTGTTCCGCGAGGTCGAAGGCCCCGTCGAACTCGAAGATGTCCGCGGCGAAACCGTGCCCTATGACCGTAGCCTGGTGCCGGTTGGCATCGCCGTCGGCGGCGTCTGGCGCGCGGCATGAGCTATCGCATCGACCTCGGCGGCAAACGGGCCTTCGTGACCGGTGGCAGTCGCGGACTGGGCCGCGAAATGGCGCTGGCACTGGCGCAGGCCGGGGCCGATGTCGCGCTGATCGCTCGCCCGTCGGACGCGCTGGACGAGACCGCCGCCGAGATCCGCTCGCTGGGCCGCGAGGCATGGACGCTCGGGGCCGATCTCGGCACCCCCGAAGCCGCTGATGAGGTCTGCCAGCGTGTGCTGAACGAAATCGGCACGTTTGATATCGTGATCAACAATGTCGGCGGCCGACGGGTGAATGTACCCACCGAAGAGCTGGACCTGGCCACCTGGCGCCAGTTGGTGGATCTGAACCTGACCACGACCTTCGCCTGTTCGCGCACCCTTGGCGCCGCGATGATCAAGGCCGGGCGCGGCGGGCGGATCATCAACATCGCCTCGATCAACGGCATGATCGCCGGGCGCGGCATCGGCGGGCGGCACTACGAGGCCAGCAAGGCCGCCGTCATCCAGTTCACCCGCACGCTCGCGGTGGATTGGGCCCGGCACGGCATCACCGCCAACGCGATTTGCCCCGGCGTCTTCGCGACCGCGCCGAACCTGAAATGGCAACGGACGCATCCAGAAATCATCGACGGGATCGTCGCGGATATCCCCATGGGCCACATGGGCAATCCGCAGGATCTGGGCGCGCTAGCGGTCTATCTCGCATCGGATGCGGCGCGTTTCATGACCGGTGCGAGCCTCGTCATCGACGGTGGCCAAACCTGCCTTTGACTGCAAAACAACAACAGGGAGACTACACAATGCAACTGACCAAGTTCCTGAGCGGCGTCGCGGTGGCGGCGTTGATGACCTCTCCGCTTGCAGCACAGACGCTGCGCTACGCCACAATCGGCGAGCCGCCCAACCTGGATGCGCAGATGGGCACGGCAACGCTGGCTTCGACCATCTCGCAGCACATGTTCGAAACGCTCTACGCCTTCGACGACTCCAACGCCCCGCAGCCCTATCTCGTGACGGGCGAGACGATCTCGGAGGATGGCAAGACCATCACCATGACGCTTCGTGACGGCGTGATGTTCCACAATGGCGACACGATGGATGCCGGGGACGTGGTTGCCTCGCTGACCCGCTGGGTCGAGCATGGCTCGCGCGGGAAACTGCTGGGGCTGGAAAGCGCCGAGGCGACCGGCGATCTGGAAGTGACGCTGACGCTGACCGCGCCGAACGGCGCATGGAAAAGCATCTTGGCCTTCATCAATGGCGGCCCGGCGATCTATCCGGCCGAGATCGTCAGCGAAGCCGGTGGCGACCCGATCGCGGCCGAGAACTACATCGGCACCGGCCCCTACAAATTCAACGAACTGCGCCCCAACCGCTATGTCGAGCTGGTCCGCTTTGACGAATTCACCCCGAACGAAGGCGCGCCCGACGGTGCCGCAGGCAAGCGCGAGGCGAACTTCGAGGCGCTGCGCTTCATCCCGGTTCCCGACGTGGGCACCCGTGTCAGCGGCGTGCAGGCGGGGGATTACGACTACGCCGAGTATATCTCGGGCGATCTGTTCGGGCTGGTGAAGGACGACCCTGCGATACAGGTGAAGATCAGCGCCGCGCCGATCTTCGGTCTGATGTTCATGAACTCGGAAACCGGCCCGCTGGCCACCAACACCAAGCTGCGCCAGGCGATCATGGCGTCGCTGAACATGGAGCAGGCGTTGCAGGTGTCGGTCGGCGAGCCTGACCTGTTCGACGCCGACGGCGCCTATTTCGCCGAAGGCAACATCTGGAACACCAGCGCCGGGACCGAGAACTACAACCAGGGCGATCCGGAAAAGGCCAAGGCTCTGGCCGAGGAAGCGGGTTATGACGGCACGCCGATCAAGCTGCTGGTCTCGACCAACTACAAGGCGCATTTCGACGATGCCAGCGTGTTCACCCGCCAACTGGCGGATGCAGGGATCAACGTGCAGATGGTCGTGGTCGACTGGGCAACGCTGCTGACGCTGCGCGGCCAGCCGTCCGAATGGGACATGTTCATGACCCACCACGGCACGGTGCCCGACCCGGTGCTGCTGACGGTGCTGAACGACAGCTATCCCGGCTGGTGGAAGACCGACGAGAAGCACGAACTGATGGCCGAGTTCACCGGCACCTCGGATCTGGCGGAACGTCAGGCGGCCTGGGAAAAACTGCAGGCGCTGATCTACGAACAGCTTCCGGTGGTCAAGGTCGGCAACCTCTATTCCTATGACATCGCCGCCCCCGGTCTGACCACGCAGTGGGAGCAGGCCCCGGCTTTCCCGTCCTTCTGGGGCGCATCCAAGTAGGCCCGGAATAGTGGGAAGATACGTCCTGAAACGGACCGGCGCGGCGATCGCAACCCTGATCGCCGCGTCCATCGTCATCTTCGCCTTCATCCACCTGATCCCCGGCGATCCGGTCTACGTGATGCTGGGCGACGGCGCGACGCCCGAACAGGTTGCCGCGCTGCGCAACCGGATGGGGCTGGATGAGCCGGTCGTGGTGCAATACCTGATCTGGGCCGGAAACGCGCTTCAGGGCGATCTGGGCCAGTCGATCTTTTTCGAAACCCCGGTCACGCAGGTCATCGCCGAAGGTGCGGAAACCTCGATCCTGCTGGCGACGATCACGATGATCTGGATTGTCGCCTTCGGGGTGCCGGTGGGCATCCTTGCCGCGATCCGGCAGGGCACCTGGGTGGACCAGGGTTTGTCCGGGCTTGCGATGCTGCTGGCCTCAGTCCCGACGTTCTGGGTGGGCCTGTACCTGATCCTGATCTTCGCCGCCGGTCTGGGCTGGTTTCCCAGTTCCGGCTATCCGTCGATCTTCGACGAGGGCGGGCTCAGCAACCTGCGCTACCTGCTGCTGCCCAGTATTGCGCTCGCCGCACCGAACGCGGCGCTGATCCTGCGGCTGACCCGTGCTTCGATGCTGGACGTCGCGCGCGAGGACTACGTGCGCACCGCGCGCGCCAAAGGCATCCCCCCCTATCGTGTGGTGATGCGGCATATCCTGCGCAACGCGCTGCTGGCCGTGGTG
>JBFHFG010000068.1:0-9300 GCA_041583815.1 Halovulum sp. | reverse complement strand
CATCCGGGCAGGTCCGACTCCGCCCCCGAAATACCGGTCGTGCCGAACGGGCCGGGCATGACCACGCCCGCGCCCAGCATCCGATCACCAGAGCGGGGGTGCGCCTTGGTAATCTCGGCCCGCAGCCGGGCCAGCGTGCCCAGAACGGTCTGGGGGTCGGCATGGTCCAGCGCCACGCGCCGGGTGAAGATCGGGGTGCCTTCAAGGTTCAGAAGCGCGATCAGCAGGGCAGTCGGTCGAACCTCGATCCCAAGTGCATAGGCCCCTTCAGGTTCGATGGCGTATTGCACCGGCGGCTGGCCGCGACCGGTGCCAAGGCGGCCCGCCTCGCGGATCAGGCCGTCATCGTAAAGTTCGGCGATGATGTTGGACACGGCCTGAGTCGACAGCCCCGAGGCCCGGGCGATCTGTGCCCGGCCCATCTGCCCGCCTGCATGGATATGACCCATGACAAGCCGCCTGTTGTGGCTGCGGGCGCGTTCGGCGTTGGCGCCCTGATGGGAAAGAACCGAAACCATGCGACCTGATTAACTCAACTGTGTTGATTGCTCAAGAACTTTGAGTTAATGCTTTCGGACAGGGGGCGAGACAACGCCGCCGCCATGGCACAGATGCCATGAAAGCGAACGCAAGCATGGGCCGCCCCGCAAGGCGCCCGACCAACTGGACCAACTGGGAGACCACCCGATGATCAGATCGATTCGCATGACGGCCCTGGCGGGGATGACCAGCGCGGTGGCGCTGCTGGCCGGCCCGTCCTCCGCGGTTGAAATCGAGTATTGGCAGTATTTCTTCGACGCCCGCGTGAAGGCGATGGAGCAGCTGATCGAAAACTTCGAGGAAGCCAATCCCGACATCACCGTGACGATGACGCACTTCCCCTATGCCGATTACCGCACCAAGGTCGCCGCAGCGATCCCGGCGGGCGAGGGGCCGGACGTTGTGCAACTGTTCTACGGCTGGCTGAACGACTACATCGAAGCCGGCCTGATCCAGCCGCTGCCCGAGGCGAATTTCCCGGCCGCCGAGATCGACGAGCAGTATTTCCCCATGGTCCAGGCGATGAAGGTCGACGGGCAGTATTACGCGCTGCCGACTGCCGTCCGCTCGCTGGCGCTGTTCTACAACGAGCGCCTGTTCGAGGAAGCCGGGATCGACAGCCCGCCCGCCACGCTGGACGAACTGGTCGAGACCGCCAAGGCGCTGACCAAGAAGGATGGCGCGGGCAATATCACGCAGGTCGGCATCACTGCCGGCATGACCGCGCAGGATCACCACTGGTGGCGCGAGGGGCTGGTGCGCCAGTTCGGCGGCGAGCCTTATCTCGATAACTACCAGACGGTGAACTACAACACCGACGCCTGGAAGGCCGCGCTGGAATACTACGCCAGCCTGTTCACTGGTGATGACGCGGTCTCTTCGATCGGCTTCATGGACGAGCCCCAGGCGGCGTTCAAGGCGGGCCGCGCGGGCATGCACATTGACGGTTCGTTCCGCATCGGCTCGCTGGCCGACGTGCGTGGCCTGAAGTGGGGCGTGGCCGAACTGCCCGCAGCAGCCGATGGCACCAAGTCCAACTACTCCAGCTACTGGGTGAACGCGGTGACCTCGAAAGCCGAGGGCGAGAAGTACGAGGCCGCGCTTAAATTCATGGAGTACATCACCTCGGACGAGGCGATGCAGGTCTGGCTGGACGTGGTCGGCGAACTGCCCGCCAAGCCGTCGGTCGGCATGACGGAAGAGAACGCCAACGACCCGGTGTTCGGACCGTTCATCCGAGGCCTCGAGAATGCGCACACGACGATCTTCGCCAACGAAAGTGCCCAGCGCCAGCTGATGGTCGAGATGGTCGAGCGCATGACGCTTCAGGACATGCCGCTGGACGAAAGCCTCGCGATCGCCGCCGAGGCCGAGCAGAAGATCCTCGACGAGTACTACGGCAAGTAAGCGCACCCGGCCTCGCCTGCCTCCTCTCGGGCGGGGTTAGCGCTTGACGGCGGCGCGAAAACGCGCCGCCCCCAACTGGGATACCGGGATGCAGCTTTACCGCAATCTCTCGATCAAGCAGAAGCAGATCGTCTGGGCATGGGCCTTCCTGGCTGTGCCTGTCCTGTTCTATGCCGTGATCCGCTTCTACCCTACGGGCAACGCGATCCTCATCAGCTTCCAGGACTGGAACCTGTTGGGCGACCGGACCTGGACGGGGCTTGAGAACTATCAGAAACTGGTCGCGGACCCGGTGTTCTGGAAGGTCTTCAAGAACACCTTCCTGTACCTGCTGATCGGCACGCCCATCAGCCTGGTTTTCAGTTTCATCGTCGCCTACCACCTGGACCAGGTGCGGTTCATGCACGGCTTCCTGCGGATGCTGTACTTCCTGCCGTTCATGACCAGCGCCGTGGCGATGGCCTGGGTCTGGCGCTGGTTCTACCAGCCGGTGCCGACGGGGCTGTTCAACAACCTGCTCAGCCAGATCGGCATCCCGCAGATCGAGTTCCTGAACTCGACCACCAACGCGCTGCCTTCGGTGCTGGCGCCCGCGGTCTGGGCCGGTCTGGGCTTTCAGATCATCATCTTCATGGCGGGCCTGCGCGCGATCCCGGTCAGCTACTACGAGGCCGCCAAGATCGACGGCGTCGGCTGGTGGACCGTGCTGACGCAGATCACCCTGCCGCTGCTGCGCCCGACCATGGTGTTCATCGTCGTGTTCAGTTCAATCGGCTTCCTGCGGATTTTCGACCACGTCTACAACATGACGACGAACAATCCCGGCGGCCCGCTCAACTCAACCAAACCGCTGGTGCTGATGATCTACGACACAGCCTTCAATGCCTTCGACATGGGCTATGCCGCCGCGCAGACGGTCGTCCTGTTCCTGATCCTGCTGGTGGTCAGCCTGGTCCAGCTGCGCCTGCTGCGGAGCGATTGACATGGCCGTGACCGAACAGATCCGCCCGACCACCGCCGCGCTGCTGGACGTGACGCCCGAGCGCAAGCCGCGCAACCTGGGCCAGATCATCCGCTGGACGCTGCTGTTCTTGGGCGGCGTGCTGATGATCATGCCGATCGTCTACATGATCTCGACCTCGCTGAAATGGCCGCACGAGGTCTATAACGTCAACCTGATCCCGGACGAGCCGACGATCGAGAACTACACCTACGTTCTCGAGGACGGGCGGTTCTACATGTGGTTCTGGAATTCGATCATCATCGCGACGATCACCACCGTCTCGAACCTCTTTTTTGACAGCCTCGTGGGCTACACGCTGTGCAAGTTCCGGTTTCCGGGGCGGCAGCTGGTGTTCATAGCGATCCTGTCGACGCTGATGATCCCGACCGAGATGCTGGTGATCCCGTGGTATCTGATGAGCCAAAGCTTTGGCTGGCTCGACAGCTACTGGGGCATCATGTTCCCCGGCCTGATGACCGCATTCGGAACCTTCCTGATGAAGCAGTTCTTCGAAAGCGTGCCCGACGATTTCATCGAAGCCGCGCGCATCGACGGGCTGAACGAGCTTCAGATCTGGTGGACCGTGGCGATGCCGCTGGTCAAACCGGCGCTGGCTGCGCTGGCGATCTTTGTCTTCCTGGGCAACTGGACCGCGTTCCTGTGGCCGCTGATCGTGACCAACTCGACCGACATGTACACGCTGCCCGTGGGACTTTCGAGCTTCGGCGACGAGGCCGACGTTGCGTGGGAACTGATCATGACCGGAGCGGCGATCTCGACAATCCCGACGCTGGTGGTGTTCCTGGTGTTCCAGCGTTTCATCATTCGCGGCGTCGTCATGGCGGGACTTAAAGGATGAACGATACCTCCACCTTCCCCGATCCCGTCTATCGCGACACGGTGCTTGCGCCGCTGTTCGAGGGCGTGAAGGCGCACTATGCGCGGCACATGGACAGCATCAACCGGGCACACCTGGTGATGTTGGTCGAAACCGGCATCCTGAACGACAAGCAGGGTACGCAGATCGCCGGTGCGCTTGAGGCCATCCGCGAGGAAACCAATGTCTCTGCGCTGACCTACACCGGCGAGCACGAGGATTACTTCTTCCTTGTCGAGGCCGAGTTGCGCAAGCGGCTGGGCGACCTGGGCGGCTCGCTGCACACCGCACGGTCGCGCAACGACATGGACCACACGCTGTTCAAGATGGAACTGCGGATACGGGCCGAAGCGGCGCTGAAGCTGGTGCTGGACTTGGCCGCTGCGCTTACCGACAAGGCAGAAGCCGAAGCGGAAACGCTGATCGTCGCCTATACCCATGGCCAGCCTGCGCAGCCCACGACCTTCGGCCATTACCTTGCCGCCGCCATCGAGGTGCTGCTGCGCGATGCCGAGCGTCTGTCGGCGGCTATCGACGGGCTGGAGCATTGCCCGATGGGTGCTGCCGCGATCACTACATCCGGCTTTCCCATCGACCGGCACCGCATGGCGAAACTGCTGGGCTTCGAGACGCCGCTGGTCAACAGCTACGGCTGCATCGCCAGCGTCGACTACGTGACGGGGCTGTACAGCGCGCTGAAACTGGTCTTTGTGCACCTGGGTCGCGTCGTGCAGGACATGGCGTTCTGGTCCAGTTTCGAGGTCGGGCAACTCTACGTGCCCAACAGCCTTGTGCAGATCAGCTCGATCATGCCGCAAAAGCGCAACCCGGTACCTATCGAGCACATGCGCCACCTGGCAAGTGTCACCGCCGGTCGCTGCGACATGATCGTAAACACGATGCACAACACGCCGTTCACCGACATGAACGACAGCGAGGGCGAGGTGCAGCAGGCCGGCTATGCCGCGTTCGAGAGCGGCGGGCGCGTACTGGCACTGCTGACCGCATTCCTACCTGCTTGCGGGATCCGCGCAGACCGGGTGGCGGCGAACATGGACGCCGCCTGCGTGACGATCACCGAACTGGCCGACACGCTGGTCCGTGACGAGGGACTCAGCTTCCGCCAGGCGCACGAGATCGCCGCCGATACCGCCCGCGCGGTGATCGCCCGTGAAGCGCCGCTGCGCGAAGGGTACGACGCCTTCGCCGGGGCGTTCGAGACACGGGCAGGGCGCAAGACCACGCTGGACGAGGCAGCCTTCCGCACCGCCGTCGCGCCGGAAACCTTCGTTGCCCGCCGGGACCGCCTAGGCGGTCCGGCTCCCGCGGCGCTTGGCGCTGCCCTGAACGACAGCCGCGCCGCGCTGGGCGCTTTGCGCGGCAAATCCGAACAACGCACAACCCGCCGCGCCGAGGCCGAACAGGCCCTGACAACGGCTTTTGCATCGCTGATGGAGGTCTGAGCTTTGGCCAATCTCTCGCTGAAGAAACTGGTGAAGGCCTATGGCCAGACCGAGGTGCTGCACGGCATCGACCTGGACGTGGCGGACGGCGAGTTCGTCGTCTTCGTCGGCCCCTCGGGCTGCGGCAAGTCCACCACGCTGCGCATGATCGCGGGCCTTGAGGAAGTGACCTCTGGCGCCATCGAGATCGGCGGCCGCGTGGTCAACAACCTGGAGCCAAAGGAACGCGACATCGCGATGGTGTTCCAGAACTACGCCATCTACCCGCACATGAGCGTGCGCAAGAACATCGCCTTCGGCCTGCGTACGTCGAAAATGTCGCGCGCCGACAAAGACAAGCGCATCGACGAGGTGGCCGGCATCCTCGGCATGACCGACCTGCTGGAGCGCAAGCCCAGCCAGTTGTCCGGTGGTCAGCGTCAGCGCGTCGCCATCGGTCGCGCGATGGTGCGCGACCCGGCGGTGTTCCTGTTCGACGAACCCTTGTCCAACCTCGATGCGCAATTGCGTACGCAGATGAGGCTGGAAATCAAGAAGCTGCACCAGCGTGTTGGAAACACGATCATTTTCGTGACCCACGATCAGGTAGAGGCGATGACGATGGCCGACCGGATCGTGATCATGAAGGACGGGCACATCCAGCAGGTTGGAACCCCGGACCAAGTCTATCACAAGCCCGCGAATACCTTTGTCGCAAAGTTCATAGGCGCCCCGTCGATGAACATGCTGAATGCCGAGCTGGTTGGCGGTCGCGTCACCCTGCCTGCGGGCGCGGCGTTGGACATGGGTCTGCAACGGGATCCCTCGGATGCCGGCCTCGTGCTGGGCGTGCGCCCCGACGACCTGATGCCCACGGATGCCGCGCCGCTGATCGAGGGCCGTGTCTCGGTTCGGGAACCTCTGGGCGCCGAGACGCTGATCTACGTCGAAACACCCGGCGGCGAGATCGTCGCAAAGGCCGATGGCCGCAACCCACCCGCGGTGGGCGAGGTGGTGCGCCTGGGTGCCGACCCGTCCAACATGCATGTCTTCGATCGCGGCACCGGCGTGGTGCTGACGTGACCGAAGCCCGGCAGCCAATCGAACCGGCGCGCGGCAGCGTGCTTTGCGTCGGGCGGCTTTACTGTGACCTGGTGTTCACCGGTTTGTCGCGCATGCCTACCCTTGGCACCGAGGTCTTCTCTGAAGGTCTGGGCCTGCACGCAGGGGGCGGGGCGTTCATCACCGCCGCCGCCTTCGCGGCGCTTGGTCGCCCGGTGGTGCTGGCCGCCACCTTGCCGGCCGAACCTTTCGACAACATCGTCCTGCACGAGGCGCGCTCTGCCGGGATCGACACGACGCCGTGCCAGCCCGCCGACGACGGCAGCGAACCGCAGATCACTGTCGCCATCGTCCACCAGGGCGACCGTGCGTTCCTGACACGGGCCACCGGCCCGGCACTGCCCGCGTTTGATGCCGCCGCGCTGAAAGCCCTAGGCGCAACCCATCTGCACATCGGCGAGCTGCGCAGCCTGAAGGAACACCCGAACCTACTGGACGCCGCCCGCGCAGCGGGAATGACCGTCTCGCTGGATTGCAGCTGGGACGACGAGCTGACCGCCGCGGATGCCCGGCTGATCGAGAACGTCGATGTCTTCCTTCCCAACGCCGAGGAGGAGGCGCGCCTCGCCGATCTGGGCGTCCCGGCGGATTGTGCGCCGCTGACCGTCGTCATACGCGGCGCCGCCGGGGCCGAGGTGCTGAGTGACGGCAAGCGGATCGCCATGCCGGCCCTTCAGGTGCCTGTGGTGGACACCACCGGGGCGGGTGACGCCTTCAACGGCGGTTTCCTGGATCGGTGGCTGGACGGCGCGTCGCTGGAGTCATGTCTGCGCGCGGGCAACGCCTGCGGCGCGGCCTCGGTCCAGCGGGCGGGTGGGACCGGCGGGCTCGAGGCGGTCCGCGCCGCGCCGGGGGCAGGCCGTGACCGCGAAAGCATGATGCCATGACCCGTTCCTTCAGCCTTGACGATTTCGTGGCCGAAGCCCGTGCCGCCGCCGCGGCGCCCGACCCGCTTGGGGCGGTCGAGCGGCTGATGGCGCGCGTGCTGGCCGATCCGGATGCCGTCGCCGACGGTGTGCCGCAGATGGCGCAGGACGAGGTTCTGCTGTTTGAGGATGAGACCATCTCGGTCTGGCACGAACGCTTTCTGCCCGACGAGATCCTGCCGCCACATGAACACCGGATGCCTGTCGTGCTTGGCGTCTATCGCGGGCGAGAGCGGAACACGCTCTGGCGTCGCGTCGACGAACGGTTGTACCCTGCGGGTCGGCTGGAACTGGCCGCGGGCGAATACCAGGTGCTGGGGGCTGACGCGATCCACGCCGTGCAGGCGCTGGACGGTGCGCCCAGCCTGGGGCTGCACGTCTACCTTGGTGCGCTGACCAGTGTCCGTCGGCACCTGTTCGACTGGGACAGCGGCGCGCCCGTGGCGATGACGGACGAAACCTTCGAAGCAATGAAACGCAGGGTCTGACATGACCGAGACAACGATGATGCGGCGCGAGATCGACGAGATCTCCGCCGCCGCTGCCCGCCTGCTTGAAACCCCGGCGCAGGACGCGTTCGCCGCCGTGGCGGACCGGCTTGCACGGTTCGATCCGGCAGCGCTGGTGACGATCGCGCGCGGGTCGTCCGATCACGCGGCGACCTGCATGAAATACGCGGTCGAGCTGACGGCGGGGCTGCCGGTGTCTTCCATGGGGCCGTCGGTTGCGTCGATCTACGACGCCGCGCTGCACATGGACCGCGTTGCCGCACTTGGCATCAGCCAGTCCGGGCGCAGTGAGGACCTTGTGAAGCTGATGCGTGCCAGTCGTGCGGGCGGCGCGCAGACCGTCTCGCTGACCAATACGATGGGCAGCCCGCTGGCCGAGGCGGCGGAAACCGCGCTGGACCTGCGCGCCGGTCCGGAACATGCGGTCGCCGCGACCAAGAGCTTCACCAATTCGGTCCTGTCGGGCCTGTGGCTGGTATCGCACTGGCGCGGGGACGCGGCGCTGCAAGCGGCGCTGAGAACGATGCCCGACCGCCTGCAACAGGCGCTCGCCCTTTCCGCCAACGACATTCACACCGAGCTGACCCGGACGGATCGTCTGCTGGTGATCGCGCGCGGTCCAGGGCTGGGCGTCGCGTCGGAAGTGGCGCTGAAGGCGATGGAGTTGTGCGGCATTCACGCGTCGGCCTATTCCTCGGCCGAGGTCCTGCATGGGCCATCGGCCATCCTGCGCGACGGATTCCCGGTTCTGGCGCTGGGGGATCCGGCCAAGGCCGGGCTGCAACAGACGATGGACCGGCTTGCGGGGCAGGGCGCGCGCGTACTGGGCGCGCCGCTGGCGGGTCCGCTGCACCCGTTCCTTGACCCGCTTCTGCAATTGGTGCCGGTCTACGGCGCGCTAGAATCAGCCGCGCGGGTTCGCGGCCGCAATCCGGACAAGCCCGAGTTCCTGTCGAAGGAAACGCTGACGGTCTGACCTCCGGACGGCTACAGGCTTGGGCGTCTAAAGTCCCAGCGCTGTTTCGGTCGGAATGTGATCCAGGTTCAGCGCCTCGGCCACGGCCGCGTGCGTGACCTTCCCGTTCCAGACATTCAGGCCTGCGCGCAGGTGCGGGTCGTCGGTCAGCGCGGCCTTCCAGCCCCTGTCTGCGATTGCCAGCGCGTGGGGCAGGGTGACGTTGTTCAGCGCATAGGTGCTGGTCCGCGCCACGGCCCCGGGCATGTTGGCGACGCAATAGTGAACGATGCCCTCGACGACGAAGGTCGGCTCGGCGTGGGTGGTGGGATGCGATGTCTCGAAACAGCCGCCCTGGTCGATGGCGACATCGACCAGCACCGCGCCGCGTTTCATGCCGGGTAGATGCGTGCGCCGGACCAGTTTGGGTGCTGCGGCGCCGGGGATCAGGACCGCGCCGATCACAAGGTCCGCGCGGGCCAGTTCGTCCTCCAGGTTCATCTGGCTGGCGAAGCGGGT
>JBFHFG010000067.1:0-9375 GCA_041583815.1 Halovulum sp. | reverse complement strand
GCCCAGCGTCGCCAGCGGCATGTTCGAACCGACGATCGGGTGTACGGTACCGTCCTTGTACTTGCCGTTGCGGGCACCGAGGATCAGCGCGCCTGCCAGCGCGGCCCAGCCGCCGACCGAGTGCACGACCGTCGAGCCGGCGAAGTCCAGGAAGCCCCACTGGCTGTCCAGGAAGCCGCCGCCCCATTTCCACGACGCCTGGATCGGGTAGATCAGGCCGGTCAGGATGACGGTGAAGATCAGGAACGGCCACAGCTTGATGCGCTCGGCCAGAGTGCCCGATACGATCGACGCGGTGGTAGCGCAGAACATCAGCTGGAAGAAGAAGTCCGACCCGGTGGAGGCGTAGGACAGGTCGTCCGCCTCGCCGGCGCCGATGCCGACCGCTTCCAGAACCGCGACACCGAAGGCGCCCAGGTAGCCGCCGGTCTCGTCCGTGCCGATGGACCAGTTGCCCAGCGGGTACATGACGTTATAGCCGATCAGGTAGTACATCACTGCCGCGATGGCGAACAGCGCGACGTTCTTGGTCAGCTGCATGGTGACGTTCTTGGACCGGACCAGGCCGGCTTCGAGCATGCAGAAGCCCGCGGCCATCCACATCACCAGGAAGCCACCGATCAGGAACAGCAGGGTGTTGAGGATGAAAACGGTGTGCTCGGCCGCTTCGCCCCCGGCGGCGGCGGCCTCGGCGTCCTGGGCCAGAAGCGGCGCGGCGACAAGCAGGGGAACCCCCGCCATGGCCGTGATTTTCAGAAGTTTCTTCATGGTTCTCTCAGTCCGTTTTGGAGGGTGCTGAAATCAGAGCGCTTCTTCGCCGGTCTCGCCCGTGCGGACGCGAAGGGCCTGTTCGACGTTCAGGACGAACACCTTGCCGTCGCCGATCTTGCCGGTCTTCGCGGTGGCGGCCAGCGTCTCGACCGTCTGTGCGACCAGGTCGTCCGAGACGACCAGCTCCAGCTTGATCTTGGGCACGAAGTTCACGACGTACTCGGCGCCGCGATAGATTTCGGTGTGACCGGCCTGGCGGCCGTATCCCTTCACCTCGGAAACCATCAGACCCTGTACGCCCATGCTGGTGAGGGCTTCGCGGACCTCTTCCAGCTTGAAGGGTTTGATGACGGCTATGATCAGTTTCATTGCTTCCCCTTGGTTCCGTCTGCGGGGCCGCGAGCGGAGGGACACGCGGCAACACCCAATGGCGCTGGGCCAGAGATGAGGCGGAAAGCCCTGCTCTTGGCCAGCGTCGCGTGCCGTTAGGACAGGCGGAAACCTTCAGATTCCCCTGATCCGCGCCGTTTGAATGCACAATTTTTAATTCATGCCTAAAATTCGTGCAGATCAAGAATGGTGCGCGCGCCCTCTCCACAAAGGCGACGTTCGCGGGTAGGTTGGGGACGGGCATTCAGGCCCGAGGCAGATATAAGGCCAGAAACATGGCCAAGACAGGCAAGACGAAACCGCGCGCCAAGGCGCAGCGGAAGAGCACGAGCAAGCGCACCGCGAAAGCCAGTGCGGCGCACCGGCGCAGCATTGAGGGCCCCGGCCTGATCGAGCGGGCCTTGCGCTGGCTGCTGTTCGGCGTGGTGCTGCGCACGATCTGGTGGGTCGGGCTGCGCGTCGGCGTGGTGGTTGCCCTGATCGTCGGCGCCACCACGTGGTATTTCTACGAGACGTTGCCCCCGATGGAGCAGCTTCTCGACGGGCGCGAGCGCGGATCGGTGACGCTGCTGGACCGCAACGGCCGCACTTTTGCCTGGCGCGGCGCGCAATACCAGACCCTGCGTGCCGAAGAGGCCAGCCCGCACCTGGTCAATGCCGTGCTGGCGACCGAGGACAAGCGGTTCTACGACCATTTCGGGCTGGACCCGCGCGGCATCGCCCGCGCGCTGGTCACAAACGCCCGCGCCGGGCGGGTGGTCCAGGGCGGCTCGACCATCACCCAGCAGGTGGCCAAGCTGCTGTTCTTCGAGAACACGCGCAGCCTGGAACGGCACATCAAGCAGGTGCCCATCGTGCTGGCGATGGAGCTGAAGTATTCCAAGGACGACATCCTGTCGATCTATCTGAATCGCGCCTACCTGGGTGCCGGCTCGCAAGGATTCGAGGCCGCCGCGCGGCGCTATTTCGGCAAGTCCGCGCGCAGCGTGACCCCGGCCGAGGCGGCGATGCTGGCGGGGTTGCTGAAGGCGCCGTCGCGCTATGCACCGACCAGCGATATCCAGGCCGCGCAGGGCCGGGCCGAGGTGATCGTCGACCTGATGGAGGAACAGGGCTACCTGACGCGGGTCGAGGCCGACCTGGCGCGCGCCCTGCCCGCGCAGCTGTCCGACACCGCCGCGGGGCGCAACGGCAGTGCCTTTGCCGACTGGGTGATGACCGCCGGGCCCGATTTCCTGACACATGCCACGACCGAGGACGTGGTGATGTCGACCACGTTCGACCCCACGATCCAGCGGTCCGCGGTGCAGGCGCTGGACGAGGTGTTCAAGACCAAGGTGAAGGCCGGATCCAAGGCGCAGGCGGCAATCGTGGTGCTGTCGCCCGACGGGGCGGTCCGCGCCATGGTCGGCGGACGCAACATCGGCCGCGTCGGTCAGTTCAACCGCGCGACGCAGGCACTGCGCCAACCCGGCTCGGCGTTCAAGCCGCTGGTCTATGCCGCCGGGCTTGAGGCGGGGCTAGATCCCTATTCGATCGTGCCTGACACGCCGCTGACCATCGACGTTCCCGGCTCGGGGCCGTGGAGCCCGAAGAACTACACGAGAAATTATCGCGGCGACATCACCCTGACCGAGGCGTTCCGCGAGTCGATCAATACCGTCGCGGTGCGGGTGTCGGAATATGCCGGGCGCGGCAAGGTGCGCCAGATCGCCCGCGACCTGGGCATCAACGAACCGCTGGCGCAGGGCCCCGCGCTGGCACTGGGCGTGTCGGAAATCACCTTGCTGGAGCTGACCGGCGCCTACGCGGGCATCCTGAACGGCGGTCGCCGGTCCAGCCCCTATGGCCTTCTGGACCTGCGGCTGAAGCAGGACAACCAGTTGTTGATGGGGTCCGACAGGGTGCCGCCTGTTCCGGTGCTCAGCAAGACCACGGCGGGCTACCTGACGTTCATGATGGCCGACGCCGTCGCCAACGGCACCGGGCGGCGCGCCAAGCTGGACGACCGCCCCGCAGCGGGCAAGACCGGCACCACGCAGGCCGCACGCGACGCCTGGTTCATCGGCTTTACCGGCGACTACGTGACCGGGGTGTGGATGGGCTATGACGACAATACGCCATTGACCGGCGTGACCGGCGGCGGGCTGCCCGCCGAGATCTGGCACGAGGTGATGGTCCGTATCCACGAGGGCCTGCCGCCCGCGCCGCTGCCTATGCTGGTTCCGGCGATGCCCGCGGCGCAGGTAGCGCAGGCGCGCGACACCGGCGGCAACGATCCTGTCGCCGAGAACATCCTGCACTCGGTCCTGGATTCGATCTTCGGACTTAGCAACTGACGGGGGCGGGCGCGGTGCCTTATGGGGCACGCCCGTCTACCAGTGGCCCCGGCCGAACAGCGTGTGCAGCCTGCGGTGACGGGCGAACGGCTCGACCGGGGCGGGCGCGTCGAGGCCACGCATCACCCGCAGCGCCAGCACCCAGGCCAGCAACGCGAACAGCACCCCGCCCAGCGCCTGCCCCAGCAGGACGCCGTGCGCGCCGCCCAGCGCAGACCCCGCCAGCACGAACGGCCAGGTGCCCAGCGTGTTGCGGCCCCAGTTGACCATCGTCGAATACAGCGGCCGCCCGAGGTTGTTAAAACTGGCATTGGTGACGAAGATCGCGCCGTTGAAGAACGTCAGCAGCGCCAGCACCCCGCAGAACAGGTAGATCAGCGACCGGGTCAGGCCCTGCGCATCGAACAGGTCGGCGATCGGCTCGCGCAGCACGAACAGCAGCAACGAGACTACCGCGACGTAGCAGGCGATGAACCACAGCCCGGCGGTGAAGGCGCCGCGGACCCGGTCGAACCGGCCGGCGCCAAAGTTCTGACCGACTATCGGGCCGATGGCACCGGACAGGGCGAAGACGACGGCGAAGGCCACCGGGGTCAGACGCCCGATGACGGCCATTCCCGCGACGGCGTCGGTGCCGTAGCGGGCCATCTCGCGCGTGACGAAGGCGGTGCCGACGGGGGTCGCGACATTGGTCAGCACGGCGGGCAGCGCCAGCGCCAGCACGCGCGAGATGTCCCGGCGCATCATCGCTAGGCCGGGCCGCGCCAGCGCGTCGTAGATGCGGATCGTCGGGATCAGCGCCAGCGCCAGCATTGCCAGTCGCGCAACGACCGAGGCGATGGCCGCCCCGTCCAGCCCCAGCCCGAGCGCGAAGATCAGGATCGGGTCGAGGATCGCGTTGACGACACCGCCGCCCAGCGTGGTCAGCATCGAGCGCCGCGCGTCGCCCAGCGCACGCAGCACTGCCATCGACACCATGGTGACGGCCATCACCGGCATCGTCGGCAGGATGATCGTGACATAGCGCGCGGCCAGGCGCTTGGTCTCGCCCTCGGCGCCCAGCAGCGTCAGAAGGCTGTCGATCTGGCTGAGGGCGAGAATCGGCACAAGGATGCCGACCAGCACGCCGAATACCGCCACGCTGGTAGCGGATTCGCGGGCGCTGCGGTCGTCACCCGCGCCGATGGCCCGCGCGACCAGCGTGCCGGCGGCAATCGAGACGCCGATGTTGATGGAGTTGGTAAAGAACAACAGCGTGCCGGCATAGCCGACGGCGGCGGCCAGTGCCTCGTTGCCCAGCATCGAGATGAAGATCATGTCGACCAGGTCGACGGCGAACATCGCCATCAGGCCGACGCTGGCCGTGAACGACATGACCGAGACGTGCCGCAGCAGGCTGCCGTGAAGAAAGACCGCCCTGTCCTGCGCCATTGCAGCATCCCTTGCCGGCGGGACCTGCCGCCTGTCGTCAGGACCGACCGAGCCGGGCGCGGTGCGGGCCCGGACCGCGCTACGGGCGATCCGGGGGCAGCGTCATGCCGGGCGGTGCCGGATCACCCGCGTTTGCGCAGGTCCTGGATGGTCGCATCCAGGTTGGAGCGGTTCGATTCGTAGATCGCGCGCACTTCGCTGCGCTCGGTCGTCAGCATCGACACGCCCTCGATGATCAGGTTGATCAGCTTGGTCGCGCCGCTGCGGTCGCTGACCTGCCAGTCCACCGCGAACGGCTGCCGGCCGGGCAGATCGACCACGGTATTGACCAGGATGCCCTTGTCGCCCTGGTCGCTGGCACCGCTGACACGCATGCTGGCGCCGCGATACTCGCGGAACTCGCGGCCGTACTTGCGCGCCAGGTAACCCTGGAATGCCTGCACGAAGGCCTGCTGCTGACTGCTGGACGCGGCGCGCCAGGGCTGGCCCAGCACCGCGCGGGCCACGACCGGCATGTCGCCGTAACGGGCCAGTACCTGTTCGAACTGCACCAGCGCCTGGTCGGTCGACGCGCCGGAGTTCACGATGCTCATGGTCTGATCGACCACCTGCTGGATGAAAGCGCTGGCCTGGTTTGTGCTGAGCGCCTGCGCGCCGCCGGCCAGTAGCGTAAGGCCGAGGGCCGCGCCGCCGGTCAGGACATGGCGGCGGGTCGGGTCATTCGAATGCATAGGGATCCTCCAGATCGTCCGTCGCGGGGGCGCCTTCATTCAGCGAAGCCGCCCGATTCTGCAGATATGCGATACGTGCCGCATTGTAGCTGTCCGCGCTTTCGTAGAGCAGCGATTCGATTAGCCGCGCATAGTCGCTGCGCTGCTGCAGCACGTTCGCGGTCTCGAGCGCGATATAGTAGCCGGAATAGTCGCGCAGCTCGGTCCAGCCGATCGGATCGGCGACAAAGCCTACGACCAGCCCGACACCGTCGCGGACGGTCGACGGGCCAAAGATCGGCAATTCGATGTAGGGGCCGCTGTCGATGCCCCAGACCGCCAGCGTCTCGCCGAAGTCGGTCGGGCGGTCGTACAGCCCGGCGTCGTCTGCCGGATCGGCCAGCCCGCCGACGCCGAAGAACGTGTTCATCCCGAAGCGGAACGCCGACGAGGCCGCATCCTCTACATCGCCCTGCAACACGTGGTTCACGAAGTTCAGCGGCTGCTGCAGGTTGTTGGCGGCGTTCGACACCCCGTCGCGCACCGGTTGCGGCACGACCTGGACATACGCCTCGGACGTCGGTTTCAGCACGTTCCGGTCGGCCGCCTTGTTGAAGGCATGCACCGCCCGATTCGTCTTTTCGAACGGATCGGGGGCGTTGGCAGTGTCACCGGGCTGTTGCGTACAGGCGCCTAAAACCAGTGCCAGAAGGACGACGGCCCCCTGGCCGGCGGAATTTTGCGAGTCAAACATGGCGCCTTTCCAATAGCATCAAACCCATATAACTCCCGCCCCCAAACATGAAAGTATCTTGTCCCAGTTCCGCACGAATGTGATCTTTCGTGCCGAATGTGACATAAACTGCGAGTGGCCTCGGGCCACAAGGGGCATACACGGTACAAAAACCGATGTCGCCCCTGCACCACATCCGATCAAGGACGTAACATGGCCAGACCACCAATCCAGTTTGCCGCCGACGCGGCCAGGGCAGAACTGGGCGCCGCGATGGGTCGCGGCCGAGGACTGTTCCTGTCGATCGCGCTGTTCAGCGTGTTCGTGAACCTGCTGATGCTGACCGGGCCGCTTTTCATTCTGCAGGTCTATGACCGCGTGCTGGGCAGCCGGTCCGAGGCGACACTGGTCGCGCTGTTCCTGCTGGTCGCGGCACTGTACGCGCTGATGGGTGTACTGGACTATGCCCGCGGCCGGGTCGCCGCGCGGATCGGCGCACAATTCCAGTCGGACCTGGACGGGCGCGTGTTCGACGCCATCCTGCGCCGCGCCGTCGCCCCGTCAGAGCGGGCGCGCCCCGCGACCGGGCTGAAGGACCTTGAATCCGTACAGCGGTTCATGGCCGCGCCGGTGCTGTTCTCGATCTTCGACATCCCGTGGACGCCGATCTTCATCCTGGCGATCTTTGTCTTCCACCCGATGCTGGGCTGGCTGGCCGTGCTGGGCGGGCTGACCCTGATCGTGGTGACGCTGATCAACCAGGTGTCCACCGCCAAGCCGGTCCGCGAGGCGAGCATCGCCCAGGCCCAGGCCGACGCCTTTGCGGAAGGTGTCCGCGAGGAAGCCGAGCTGATCCAGGGTCTTGGCATGCGCCCCGCCGTGCTGCGCCGCTGGAAGCAGACCCGCGACCGCGCGTTGGCCGAGCAGATCAGCTCGTCCGACAAGACCGGCACCTTCTCGTCGATCACCAAGACGTTCCGCTTCTTCCTGCAGTCGGCAATGCTGGCACTGGGCGCCTATCTGGTGCTGGAGGGCGAGATGACCGCCGGCGGCATGATCGCGGGTTCGATCCTGATGGGCCGCGCGCTGGCCCCGATCGAGCAGGCAATCGGCGGCTGGCCCCTGTTCCAGCGCGCCCGGCAGGGCTGGGGTTCGCTGAAGGAACTGCTGGCCAAGACCCCGCAGATCCCCGAGCCGACCAAGCTGCCCGCGCCGCGCGCCATCCTCGAGGCGCACCAGGTCACGGTCGTGCCGCCTGGCGAACAGCTGGCGACGCTGCGGATGCTGAGCTTTCGTCTGGACGAGGGCCAGGCGCTGGGTGTCATCGGCAGTTCGGGCGCCGGGAAATCGACCCTGGCCCGCGTGCTGACCGGCATCTGGCAACCCGCGTCGGGCAAGGTGCGCCTGGATGGCGCCACGCTGGACCATTACAGCCCCGAGGACCTGGGCCGCGCCATCGGCTATCTGCCGCAGGATGTCGCCCTGTTCGGCGCCACCATTGCCGAGAACATCGCCCGGCTGAACGATCCCGAGCCGGAAAAGGTGGTCGAGGCCGCCAAGAAGGCCGGGGCGCACGAGCTGATTCTCAGCCTTCCCGAAGGCTATGACACCCGCATCAACCCGGGCGGCAGCCGCCTGTCCGGTGGTCAGAAACAGCGGATCGGACTGGCGCGCGCCATGTACGGCGACCCGGCGATCCTGATCTTGGACGAGCCCAACGCCAACCTGGACGCCGAAGGCCAGGCGGCGCTGAACGCCGCGATCCGGTCGATGAAAGAGCGGGGCAAGTCGGTGATCATCATGGCCCACCGGCCCTCGGGCATCGCGGAATGCGACCTGATCCTGGTGATGGAGAACGGCATGCGGAAGGCCTTCGGCCCACGCGACGAGATCCTGAAAAGCCAGGTGAAGAACTACAACCAGATCGCCGGCGCAATCGCGCCCGGCGGCGGGAGCGCATCATGAGCGATGACAAGAAACCCCTGCGGCTGAACCTTCCGGTCCGCCGCCCGAAACTGCCCGCGAAAGCGACCGAATCCCGGCCCGCCAAGCCCGAACCACAACCTGCGGCGCAGCCTGCCGCCACGGCCCGTACGGCGCAGCCGTGGAGCCCGTCGGGTCCGCTGCGGCTGGGATTCGCGGCGCTGGTGGTGCTGGTCGTCGGCATCGGTGGCTGGTCGGCCTTTGCCCGGATCTCGGGGGCGGTTATCTCGTCCGGGATGGTGCAGGTCGAGGGCAACCGTCAGGCGGTGCAGCATTCCGAAGGCGGGCTTGTCGGCGAGATCCTTGTGAAGGACGGCGACCGGGTCGAGGCTGGTGACGTCGTGCTGCGGCTGGACGACAAGCTGCTGCGCTCGGAACTGGCAGTGATCGAGGGTCAATTGCACGAGCTGCTGGCCCGCAAGTCCCGCCTGGTCGCCGAACGCGACGCCGCCGAGACGATCACCTTCTCGACCGAGCTGACCTCGGTCGCCGATGCGGTTCCGGAAGTGACCGACCTGATGGAGGGGCAGCGGCAACTGTTCCGCGCCCGCCGCGAAACGCTGGACAAGCAGACCAGCCAGCTGCGCGAACGCATCGTGCAGACCGAGAACCAGGTGCAGGGGATCGAATCGCAGATCGCGGCGCTGGCGACCCAGCGCGACCTGATCGCCGAGGAACTGGACGACCAGCAATCGCTGCTGGACCGCGGCCTGACCCAGCAAAGCAAGGTCCTGGCCCTGCGCCGCGAAAGCGCGCGGCTTGAGGGAGAACTGGGCGAACTGCAGGCCCGTGCGGCGCAGAGCAAGGGCCAGATCTCGGAAACGGAACTGGAGATCCTGCGGCTGGAAGCCGACATGCGCGAAGAAGCGATCACACGGTTGCGGGACCTGGAATACAACGAAATCGAGTTGCGCGAACGCCGCCGGTCGACGCTGGAGGTGCTGAGCCGCCTGGACGTTCGCGCGCCGGTGACCGGGCTGGTCTATTCACGGCAGGTCAACACGGTGGGTGCGGTGGT
>JBFHFG010000066.1:0-9397 GCA_041583815.1 Halovulum sp. | reverse complement strand
TTGCGCAGCCAGAACTCGCCCATCATCCCGACCACCAGGCCGATGCAGACGAAGGCCAGCGGATACCCGATCGACGTCTTGTGCGGGTAGTAGTTCACGAAGGCCGCGCCGCGCGACTGGTCGATCGAATGGAACAGCGGGTTCCAGGCGAAATAAGGCAGCATCGCGTTTGGCAACAGGTTGGCGACGAAGAACTTGCCGCTCGTGATCAGGTTGGCGCGCTGATAGATGGTCGAGACCATGCGCATCGCCTTGGGGGCGAAGGGCTTGATCAACAGGAACAGCAGCCCGACGACGACCCCGCTGGCCCAGGCCAGGAAGAATGGCATGATCAGGCCGCCGGGATCGTAGATATCAAGCTCGCCCTTGAAGATGTAGAGCCCGGTCAGGATCACACCCATCGCCAGCACGTGCAGGTAAAGCCCCGCCAGCGCCGAGGACACGATCATCAGCGTCGGCGTCATCGGTGCGTGCTGCATCATCGGTGACACGACGGACCCTGCCGTGACCGTGCGCTGCACGGCGTTGTTGTGCATGAAGAACAGCAAGACCCCGGTGACTAGGAACAGGATCGTATCGCCCCGGATGATCGAGCCGCGCAGGCCGATCACCTCGTACATGACAAAGAAGATGGTGACCATCATCAGCACCCGCGCGATCGCGCTGAGGATCCCCAGCGCCGCGTTGCCGCTTTCCGTCCGTATCTCCCGCACGATGGTGAAGAAGGTCAGCTCGACGAAGAAGAAGGCCTCCATCAGCAGCGATGTGCGTTTTTCGGGCGAGGTGCTCATGCGCTTTCCTGCGGCCAATGATGACGAAGCGAACCTATCCGATCCCGTTAGGGGCTGCAAACTGCCGAGGGAGTGGATAGAAAACCTGCGACTCGCAATACAGGGAACAGATTAATGGATATGGACAGGCTGACGCCGGTAATGCGGCGCCTCGCTCTCGAGGCCGGCGCGAAGATCATGGAGATCTATGACGCCGATGATTTCGAAGTGCGCTCGAAATCCGACGACAGCCCGGTCACCGCCGCCGACGAGGCCGCCGATGCGCTGATTTCCGCCGGCCTGCGGGCAGAGTTCCCGGACACTGCTCTGATCACCGAGGAGCAGGCCGAAAGCCACGCGCTGGACGCGGCCAACTTCCTGATCGTCGATCCGCTGGACGGCACCAAGGAATTCGTCAAGCGGCGCGGCGATTTCACGGTGAACATCGCCTATGTCGAGGCCGGTGTCCCAGTGCGCGGCGTGGTCTATGCCCCCGCGAAGAACCGCCTGTTCTATACCCGGCCCGACGGGGTCACGGTCGAAGAGACCGGCCCGTTCGACACTGCCGCACCCGGTGCCACCAAGCCACTCAAGGTGCGCACCCCGGACGAAAGCGCGCTGATCGTCGTCGCCTCGAAATCGCACCGCGATGCAGCCACCGACGATTACATCAACCACTATTCGGTCGCGGATTCCGCTTCGGCCGGTTCGTCGCTGAAGTTCTGCCTTGTCGCAGCGGGCGAGGCTGACCTGTACCCCCGGCTGGGCCGGACGATGGAATGGGACACCGCCGCCGGGCACGCCGTGCTGAACGGTGCGGGCGGCCGGGTGGTGCGCTTCGACGACCACACGCCGCTGACCTATGGCAAGCCGGGCTACGAGAACCCGTTCTTCATCGCCTACGCCCCCGGCGTCACCCTGCAGGCCGCCGAGTGAGCGCTACGATTGTCATCCCCGCGCGCTACGCGTCGACCCGCTATCCGGGAAAGCCGCTGGTCGAACTGACCGGCGCGACGGGGCAGGCGCGCAGCCTGCTGCGCCGCAGCTGGGACGCCGCCGTACAGGTGCCCGGCGTGCGCCGGGTTGTCGTCGCCACCGACGACGACCGGATCGCCCGCCACGCGTCGGATTTCGGCGCCGACGTAGTAATGACGCCCGAAAGCTGCCGCAACGGCACGGAACGCTGCGCCGCCGCGCTGGAGCAGCTTTCCCCCGGCGCGGGCGAGGTCATCGTCAACCTTCAGGGCGACGCGCCTCTGACGCCGCCCTGGTTCGTCTCGGCCCTGATCGAGGCGATGTCGGTCCCCGCCGTGCAGGTCGCAACGCCGGTCCTGCGCCTTGAGGCCGAGGCGCTTTCGGGCTTTCTGGACGACCGCAGCGCGGGTCTTGTCGGTGGAACAACAGCCGTCTTCGACAACACGGGCCGGGCGCTTTACTTCTCGAAAGAGGTGATACCCTACACCGGTCGCCGCTTCGAAAAGGGGCAGGAAACGCCGGTCTTCCACCATGTCGGCGTCTACGCCTACCGACCGACGGCCTTGCTTGCCTATGCCGACTGGCCCGAGGGCCGGTTGGAGAAGTGGGAAGGGCTGGAACAGCTGCGCTTCATGGAAAACGGTATCCCGGTCACCTGCGTCGAGGTTGAGTCGCGTGGCCGTGCCTTCTGGGAACTGAACAACCCCGCCGACGTCCCCCGCATCGAAGCGATCCTGAGGGACCAGGGTCAGGCATGACCGACCGCGCGGCGGTCAGTGTCGTCGTCGTCAGCCATGGCCGCCCGGATTCGCTGGCGGTTACGCTGAAAGGGTTGGAATATCAGCGCCATGACCGGTTCGAACTGGTCGTGGTCTCGGACCTGGGGCCTGATCAGCGGCCACCCAGCCGCCTGAATCCCCGTTGGATCCATTTCCCCCAGGCCAACCTGTCGCGGGCCCGCAACCTGGGGATCGCCGCCGCGCGCGGCGACATCGTGGCGTTTTGCGACGACGACGCCGTACCGGAATACGGCTGGCTCGATGCACTGACGGCCCCGTTCGCCGACCCGCAGGTCGGGGCGGCCGGCGGTTACGTCCGTGGGCGCAATGGCGTCAGCTTTCAGTGGCGCTGCGCCCTGTTCGACCGCGCGGGGCGGGATTATCCGCAAGCCGTGGACACCATCCGCCCGACCATATTCGCCCCCGACAACCAGCGCTTTCTCAAGACTGTTGGCACCAACTGCGCCTTCCGCCGTACGGCGCTGGCGGAGATCGGCGGCTTTGACGAAGCCTACCGGTTCTTCCTGGACGAGGCCGACGTGAACCTGCGCCTGTCCCAGGCCGGTTGGTCCGCCGCCATCGTGCCCCTGGCCGAGGTGCATCACGGGTTCGCAGCAGGCCCGTTGCGCACCCAACGCCGGGTGCCGACCTCGTTGTTCGAGATCGGCGCCAGCCTGCGCCATTTCCTGGATTGCCACGCGCCGGCCGATGCCGTTTCCGCGCGGCTGGACGAGTTCCGGGCCGAGCAACGCCATAGGCTGCACCAGCATTTCCTGATCGGGCAGGTCACCGGCGCCAGAATGCGCGCTCTTCTGGCTGGCCTGGAGGAGGGTTTTGCCGACGGTGCCCGCCGCGAGCCGGTACCGGGTGCAATTCCGCCGGTGTCCGAGGGCACGTTCCTCCCCGCGCCGCGCTTCGCCTCGGGGCGGCGGCAATACATGGTTTCCGGCCCGGTGGGGGGCCGCGGGGTCGAGGCCCGAGCGGTCCACGCGGCGGCGCAAGGCGACGAGGTCACGCTGATTCAGGTCGAACCGACCCACCGTCCGCTGGTCGTCCGCTTCGGGGCCGATGGCGTGTTCCGGCACCGGTTGGGCTTGCTCGGCAAGTCGGAACGGGCTGCGCCGCGACAGATCAGATCCACCGCTGCGCGGGTTCGTGCCGAGCGTGCGCGCATTGCCGCGCAACGCGACTGACTGCCGCCGACGCCCTCAGATGGCCGCAATAACGGCATATTCGCAAAACCGGCGTAAACCGGGGATATGCGTGTACGCGCTGTTAACCGCCAAAGGCTTACGCAGTGTGGTAAATGTAGTGTACGCGGCATGTGAAATGTCGCAGAACATGCGTGTCTGCAGAAAGCGGATGCCGTATACAATCAGGAGGCGTTCAATATGGCGCGCAAGGTTCGCAAGGCAGTATTTCCGGTAGCGGGCTTGGGGACGAGGTTCCTGCCGGCGACCAAGTCTATCCCCAAGGAAATTCTGACCCTGGTCGACCGCCCCCTTATCCAGTACGCCATCGACGAGGCCCGAGAGGCCGGAATTACCGAGTTCATCTTCGTTACCTCGCGCGGGAAATCCGCGCTCGAGGATTATTTCGACCGCGCCCCCGAGCTTGAGGCCTCGCTGCGGGAGCGCAACAAGAAAGCGCTGCTGGACAAGCTGAAACCGACGAACATGGGCAGCGGGGCGATCGCCTATGTCCGTCAGCACGAGGCGTTGGGCCTGGGTCACGCGGTGTGGTGCGCCCGCCGCCTGATCGGCAACGAACCCTTCGCCGTCCTGCTGCCGGATGATGTGATCCAGGCCGACCGTTCGTGCCTGGCGCAGATGGTCGAGGCTTACGAGGAAGCCGGTGGCGGCAATATGGTTGCGGCGATGGAAGTCCCGCAAGAGATGACCTCGGCCTATGGTGTGCTGGACGTCAAGAAGGACGAAGGCCGCGTCGTGCGCGTGGGTGGCATGGTCGAAAAGCCCGAACCGGCCGAGGCGCCGTCGAACCTGGCCGTGATCGGGCGCTACATCCTGACGCCGCAGGTACTGCGCAACCTCAACAAGATGACCAAGGGCGCAGGCGGAGAGATCCAGCTGACCGACGCCATCGCCGCCGAGATCGAGGCGTCCGATAACGTGAACGGGTTCCGCTTCTCGGGGCGCCGCTACGATTGCGGATCGAAGGCGGGCTTCCTGCAGGCAACCGTGGCCTTCGGGTTGCAACACCCCGAGCTGGGCGACGAGTTCCGGGGTTACCTGGATGGGCTGTCGGTGACCGCGCAAGCCGCGGAATAAGACCGGTCCCGATCCCCAAGACCAATAAGAGAGGCATATCTTGCAGAGCGTTCTCGTGACCGGCGGTGCCGGTTATATCGGAAGCCATGCGTGCAAGCGCCTGGCCGAGTCGGGGTACACGCCCGTCACCTATGACAACCTCTCCACCGGGTGGAGCCAGGCCGTGAAGTTCGGCCCGTTCGAGCAAGGCGATCTGCAGGACCGCGCTCGGCTGGACGAGGTGCTTGCCAGGCACAAGCCGGTCGCGGTGATGTATTTCGCGGCCTTGTCGGATGTCGGCCAGTCTATGCGCGACCCGGCGCTCTACTGGCGGAACAACGTCGGCGGCTCGATGACGCTGCTCGACGCCGTGACTGCCGCCGGGATCGAGGCGTTCGTATTCTCGTCCACCTGCGCCACCTATGGTGAACAGGACGGCGTGATGCTGGATGAAAGCTGCACTCAGGTGCCGATTAACGCTTATGGCGGTTCGAAACGTGCGGTCGAGGACATGTTGCGCGACTATGGCCGTCAGTCCGGCATGCGGCACGTTGCCTTCCGCTACTTCAACGTTGCGGGCGCCGATCCCGACCGTCAGGTCGGCGAATGCCATCGCCCGGAAACGCACCTGATCCCGCTGGCGCTGGACGCGGTGCGCGGTCGGCGCGACCACCTGACGATCTACGGCACCGACTATGCCACGCCCGACGGCACCTGCATCCGTGACTACGTACACGTGCTGGACCTGGTCGATGCGCACATCCGCGGGCTCGAGTTCCTGCTGAACGGTGGCGAAAGTGCCGTGTTCAACCTGGGCACCGGCCGCGGCTTCTCGGTCCGCGAGGTGCTCGACGCAGTCGGCGAGGTCTGCGAGACCCCGGTTCCGATGGTCGAGGGCGCGCGCCGCCCCGGCGATTGCACTGCGCTGGTGTCGGGCAGCCGTCTGGCAGAGCAGGTGCTGGGCTGGCAGCCGGAACGGTCGGACCTGCGGACGATGATTTCGGACGCCTGGGGCTGGCACCAGATGCCCGGCTACACCGCCTGACGATGCAGGAAACTGTCGATCCGCCGGACATCCTGCTGGACATCAGCAGGACGGTCTCTCGCATAGGGGCGGGGGGCGACAGCGGCGTCGATCGGGTGGAGCGCGCCTACACCCGCCATGTTCTGGAACGCGGCGGGCGCGTGTTCTTCGTGACGCGGGTGCTGGGCGGGATCGCTCTGCTGGATGCCGAGGGCATGATCCGCCTGGCAGTCGAAAGCGGCTCGCCCGACACGCTTCCGCCGCCGGACATGCTGGGCCGGATGGCGCGCAAGCAATCCCCGGCGCGCCGCAAGGCAGAGACGCTGGTCCGCCGGCTGGCGCTGGGCTGGGCGCGCCGGGCGCGCGCCTCGGAGCTGTTGTCAGCGCACCTGCGGCCCGGCTTTCACTATATCAATACCGGCCACACGCACCTTGAGCCGCGGATCCTGCAAACCGTCCGGCAGGCGGGGGCGGGCACCATTGCGGTGATGATCCACGACGTCATCCCGCTGGACTTCCCCGAGTTCACGCGCCCGGGCATCCCGCAGAAATTCGCGGCGCTGCTGGATGGGGTGGCCGACCACGCCGACCTGCTGATCTTCAATTCGGCCGATACCAGGACCCGCACGCTGCGGCGTCTGGAACACCGCGACCGGGTGCCCGACGGCGTGACCGCCCTGCTGGGGGTCGATCCGCTGCCCTCGGACAAGGTGCCGCCGCGCGTCGATGGCGAACACCCGTCCTTTGTCATGCTGGGCACGATCGAGCCGCGGAAGAACCACTTGCTGCTGCTGTCGGTCTGGCGCCAGATGTCCGAAGAGCTTCCGCCGGACCAGGTGCCGCATCTGCACATCATCGGGCGTCGCGGCTGGGAAAACCAGAACATCACGGCGATCCTGGATCGCGCGCCGTTCATGAACCGCAGCGTGTTCGAACATGGCTTTCTGCCCGACGACCAGCTTGCCGCACGGCTGGGTGCGGCGCGTGCCCTGCTGTTCCCGTCGTTCGCCGAAGGGTTCGGCTATCCGTTGGCCGAGGCGTTGCAGATGGGGGTTCCCGTGATCTGCGCCGACCTGCCCGTCTACCGCGAGATCGCGGGCCGAATTCCGACCTACCTGGACCCGCTGGATGGACCCGGCTGGAAACATGCGATACTTTCCTCGGCTACGAGAAACGAAAAAAAGGCACCCGAGCACGTCTCTGTACCGAGTTGGGAATCGCATTTCGCGACCGTGTTCGAGCGGTTGGCGGTAACCGGGCGCAAGACGGCGCAGGTCGGCTGAACGATGGGATTGGTAAGGCATTACAACCGCGCCATGCTCAGGTGGGAGCGTACCCAGCTTCTGCTGAAAGGGATGCGCGGCCTGTATTCGCTAAGCCCGACCGCTGACCGCAGCGCGCAGATCCGGTCGCGCGACATCCTGCTGTTCGCGACCGTCCGGAACGAGCGTGTGCGCCTGCCGTATTTCCTGAGCTACTACCGCAAGCTTGGTGTCGATCACTTCCTGTTCGTGGACAACGACAGCACCGATGGCAGCGGCAGCTATCTTGCGGAGCAGAAGGACGTCAGCGTCTGGCACACCGCCGCCAGCTACAAGCGCGCCCGGTACGGCGTCGACTGGATGAACGGGCTGTTGACCCGCTACGGGCGCAACCATTGGGTGCTGGTCGTCGATGTGGACGAGTTCCTAGTCTATCCGTACCACGACACGCGGCCGCTGCCGGCTTTGACCGAGTGGCTGGACAGTTGCCGGTACAGCAGCTTCGGCACGCTGCTGCTGGATATGTATTCGGACAAACCCATTGCCGAGACCGCCTATGCCGAGGGCGAGAACCCGTTCCGGTCCCTGGAATGGTTCGATGCCGCCAATTATTCCTTCGACCGCAACGGCAAGTATCGCGACCTTTGGATCCAGGGCGGCCCACGCCAGCGGGTCTTTTTCGCGGACAGTCCGGAGCTGGGACCCGCGCTGAACAAGGTGCCGCTGGTGCGCTGGCAACGCGGCATGGCCTACCGGTCGTCGACCCACACGCTGATGCCGCGCGGGTTGAACCAGGTCTATTCGGAACGTGGTGGCGAGCGTGCTTGCGGCGTGTTGCTGCACGCCAAGTTCCTGGAACTCTTCGGCCAGAAGGCGCGCGAGGAAATCGACCGGGGGCAGCACTATGCCGCCAGCCGCGAGTACCGCGTCTATGATGACAAGATGAGCCAGGGACTGGCGATGTGGACCCCCTGTTCCACCCGCTACGAGGGCTGGCGCCAGCTCGAGGATCTGGGCCTGATCTCGTCCGGGGGCTGGGCATGATCGGGGTTGTCCTGCTCGCCCATGAACAGGTGCGCCGCACGGCGCAGGTTGCGCTGCACATGGCGCGCCACGGCTGCCGGGTCGCGCTGCACATCGACGCCCGCGTCAAGCGCGGGGATATGCAGATCCTCAACGGGCTGCTGCTGGAGCATCCCAACGTCGTGCTGGTCCCGCGCCGGCGCTGCCACTGGGGCACGTTCAGCCTGGTGGACGCCAGCCTGGACGCGGTGCGGCTGCTGTTCGAACGCTGGCCCGACATCACCCATGTCTGCCAGCTGTCCGGCTCCTGCCTGCCGATCAAGCCGGTCGAGGACCTGTCCGCGCACCTGTCCCGCCACCAGGGCGTGGATTTCATCGAATCCGTTCCCGTGGCCGAGGATGAATGGGTCGTCGACGGACTTTCGCATGAACGGTTCAGCCTGTACCATCCGCTGCCCTGGCGGCAGTACCGCTGGCTGTTCGACCGCAATGTCGACCTGCAACGCGCGCTGCGCGTCTCGCGGCCGATGCCGCATGGGCTGGAGCCTCGGATCGGCTCGCAATGGTGGTGTCTCAGCAGCCAGACGCTGCAAGCGATTTTGACCGATCCGAACCTGCCCGACTACTGCCGGTTCTTCCGCACCACGTGGATTCCCGACGAAAGCTTCTTCCAGTCGCTGGCGGCGCGGCATTCGGATCGGATCACCAGTGCGCCGCTGACCTTCGTGCGCTTCGATGCGCAGGGCAAACCCTATGTTTTCTACGACGACCACCTGGAGCTTCTGCTTCAGGCCGAGGGGTTCTTTGCGCGCAAGATCTGGCGCGGGGCCAACAAGCTGTACCAGACCTTCCTGGGGCCGGACCTGAAGGAAAAAATCCCGGACGTTCCCAACAGCAACCCCCTGCTGCGCCGGTTCGACCGGGCGCGCCGTCTGCACAACTCCGGCCGCGCGGGGCTGATAGGCCAAGGCCGCCATCCGGGTCGGCGCGCGAAGGCCCAGTACGAAACCGCGCGGCCCTATGTGGTCATCGACGGGATGGAACGGGCATTCCCGCATCTGCAGGACGAGTTGAACGCGCTGCCTGGCGTCATCGCCCATGGCCAACTGTTCGCGCCCGACCGGATCGAGTTTGCTGGTGGCGCGACCGTCTTTACCGGCAACCTATTCGACAATCCGCGTATCCGTGACCACAAACCGGCGCATTTCCTCAGCAAGCTGATCTGGATCGAGCGGCGGCGCACACAGACCATGCAGCATGATTTCACCGGCGACTCGCCGATGAACCTGTTCTTCCT
>JBFHFG010000065.1:0-9405 GCA_041583815.1 Halovulum sp. | reverse complement strand
GTCGTCGCAGTCGATACCAACGGCGCATCGGTCCACGAACGCGGCCCGAAGCGGTGGCGGCGGGCGATCTGAACCGGACTACCCTGCCAGCGCGAAACCTTTCGCAACCGGGATGGCGGGCGCGATCGCGGTCGCACCCGCCGACGCAGGGTCTTCGGCGTTGGGGGGCGCCTCAGACAGTGCGACCTCCGTCGACCTCGAGGATGACGCCGGTGATGAAATCCGCCTCGTCCGAGGCCAGGTACAGCGCCGCATTGGCGATATCGCGCGGCTCGGACAGGCGTCCCAGCGGAATCGTGGCGATGAACTTCTCGCGGTTCTCGGGCGTGTCAGGCACGCCCATGAACTGTTCCAGCAGGCCGGTGACACCCATCACGGGCGCGATGCCGTTGACGCGGATCTTGCTTGGTGCAAGCTCGACCGCAAGCGAGCGGGTCATCAGGTTCACCGCGCCCTTGGACGAGTTGTACCAGGTCAGCCCCGGCCGCGGACGGATGCCTGCGGTCGAGCCTACGTTGATCATCACGCCGCCGCCCTGCGCCTCCCACACGGGCACGCAGGCCTTGGTCATGTGGAAGATCGAGAGCACGTTGATATCATAGATCTTGCGGAAGGTCGCCTCGTCGGTTTCCAGCAATGGGCGGTTGGGATTGGTCCAGCCCGCGTTGTTGACCACGATGTCCAGCGCGCCGAAGGCTTCGCGCGCCTGTTCGACCGCCGCCGCGACCTCGTCACCCTTCGACACGTCGCACTTGATCGCGATGGCATTCTCGCCCAGCTCTTCGGCGACCTGGCGCGCGCCGTCGATGTTCAGGTCGACCACGGCCACCTTCGCCCCCTCGCGTACGAAGGTTTCGGCGATGCCCTTGCCGAAGCCCGAGGCCGCCCCCGTCACCAGTGTCGCCTTGCCGTCCAGTCTCATGTTTCCTCCGCTCCGTTCCTGCCCGCGGCCATGTCAGCCGTGATTGTTTACGATCGTCTTGACGTGCGAGAATTCCAGCAGCGCCTCGAACCCTTTCTCGCGCCCGTGCCCCGACTTGCGGATACCGCCGAAGGGCAGTTCCACCCCGCCGCCGGCACCGTAGCCGTTGATGAACACCTGCCCGCAGTGCAGGGCCTTGGCCACGCGCTGCTGTCGACCGCCGTCGCGCGTCCAGACGGCGGCAACCAGACCGTAATCCGTCCCGTTGGCTATGGCGATGGCGTCGGCCTCATCCTCGAAGGGGATCACGCAAAGCACGGGGCCGAACACCTCTTCCTGCGCGATCTTCGACTTCGGATCGCAGGGGCCGAACACCGCCGGGGCGACATAGAACCCGCTTTCGGGCGTACCCGGACGAATGCCGCCGCGCGCGATCAGCGGCGCGTCGGCCTGGTCGATATAGCCCTCCACCCGCCGTTTCTGCTTGGCCGAGATCAGCGGGCCCAGCACGGCGTCCTCGCCGGAATCCGACGCTTCGATCGCCTCGAACCGCGTTTTCAGCTCGGCCACGACCTTGTCGTAGATGCCGCGTTGCACCAGTGCCCGCGTACCGGCGGAACAGGTCTGCCCGCCGTTCTGGATCAGCGCGTTGACCAGGAACGGCATCGCCTTGTCCAGGTCCGCGTCCTCGAACACGATCTGCGGGGACTTGCCGCCCAGTTCCAGCGTGCAGCCGATGAAGTTGCGCGCGGCGGCGATCTGGATCATCACGCCGACCTCGGGCGAGCCGGTGAACGAGATGAAGTCGATCCCCTTGTGCTCGGACAGGGCGCGGCCCGCGACGTCGCCACGGCCGGTGACGATGTTCAGCGCACCCGGGGGGAAGCCGACCTCGACCGCCAGTTCGGCGATGCGAAGCGCGCTCAGACAGGCATCCTCGGCCGGTTTCAGGATCGTCGCGTTGCCCATCGCCAGCGCTGGTGCGACCGAACGGCCGAACATCTGCGCCGGGTAGTTCCACGGGATGATGTGACCGGTGACGCCGTGCGGCTCCCGGTGAACCTCGACGTTGTAGCCTTGCAGGAACGGGACGACCTGGCCGTGCACCTTGTCGGCGGCACCGCCGTAGTATTCGAAGTAGCGCGCGGTGACGGTCATGTCGGCGCGCGCCTGGGCGATCGGCTTGCCGTTGTCGTGGCTTTCCAGCTGCGCCAGCGACTCGGCCTCGTCCAAGATACGCTGGGACAGGCGCAGCATCAGGCGGCCCCGCTCGGCCGCGGTCAGTTTCGACCACGCGCCGCCGTCAAAGGCGGCACGCGCGGCGGCGACGGCGGCATCTACATCCTCGGGTCCGCTGTCGACGATCTGCGTGAACGGCTGGCCGTCGATCGGCGACACCACGTCCATCGTACGCCCTGCCGCCCCCGGCACCCAGTCGTTTGCGATCAGGTTGAGCGGTTTCGGCAGCACCAGGTCGGTCTGGGTCATCGGGTTGTCCTTCATGCGTTCGCCCTTTCAGGCTCCAGCGAGCCTTCGGATATCTCGCCCCGCTCGATCACGAGCGTGCGGTCGGCAAAACCGCGCAGCAGCGAGGGATTGGATTCTGTGATGATCAGCGTGACCGACCGATCGGTGTCGCGCAGTGCGCGCAGCGCGTCGGCGTAGCGCTTGGCCAGTGCCGGGGCGAGGCCCTGGAACGGCTCGTCCAGCATCACCAGCTTGGTGCCCAGCATCAGCGCGCGCGCAAGCGCCACCATCTTGCCCTGCCCGCCCGACACGTTGCCCGCGGGCCGCCCGGCCATCTCGCGCAGTTCCGGCAGGATGGCATAGGCCCGCTCCAGCCGGCGGGTGGTCTCGGCCGCGTCCAGCCGCGCGGTCTGCGCCGGCAGCAGGATGTTTTCCTCGACCGTGAAAGCCGAGAACAGGCGCCGGTCCTCTGGGGCATAGCCGATGCCCAGGCCGGGCCGCTTCGACGGGTGCATGGCCTGTATCGGCTGATCCTCGAACAGGATTTCACCGGTGACGCTGGTGAACCCCATGATCGAGCGCAGGAAGGTGGTCTTGCCCGCACCGTTGCGCCCGATCAGCGCCACCGTCTCGGCAGCATCGACCCGCAGGGTCAGGTTCCGCAGGATCGGGATGATGCCGATCGCGGCATCTACATTGCGAAGTTCCAGCATCAGACCACCTCTCCGATCACGTCGCGGATCACGTCCGGATGCTCCAGCACCTCGCGGGGTGTGCCGCGCAGTTGCACGTTGCCCGCATTCCAGACCGCCACCTCGTCGGCGTATTTCTCGACGATGCCCATGTCATGCTCGACGAAGACCGAAGTGACCTGCGCCTGTGCCAGCGCGCCGACCAGGATCTCCATGATCCGGTGCTTCTGAGACGAGGCGACGCCAGAGGTCGGTTCGTCCATCAGCAACAGGCGCGGTTTCAGTGCCAGTGCGACAGCGATGTCGATCAGCTTGCGCTGGCCTTCGGATAGCTCGACCACCGGCCTCTCGGCCACGTCGGCGCAGTTCACCATCTCGAGCAGGTGCATCACCTCGTCCCGCTCGGGGATGCGGTGCAGGTCCTGCAGCGGATTGCGCAGTCCCTCGCGAGCGGCCACGGCAATCAGCAGGTTTTCCAGCGCCGTATGCTCGGTGAACAACTGCGGGATCTGGAAGGCGCGCGCGACGCCGCGGCGCACGATCTTTCGCGGCGGCAGTGGGGTGATGTCCTTCCCCTCGAACAGAACCTGGCCCCGCGTCGGCTTGAGCCAGCCGGTACAGATGTTCAGGAACGTGGTCTTGCCCGCGCCATTCGGTCCGATTATCGCCAGGTTGCGCCCCGACTCGATGGTCAGAGAGACATCGTTGGCGGCGATCACTCCGCCGAAGCGGATCTCGAGGTTGCGGGTTTCCAGCAGCGGCGTGCTCATTTCGCGTCCTCCGACCGGGTACCGCGCCTGCCCAGCGCCTCGACGATGCCGATCACGCCGCGCGGCGCGAACAGAATGATGACCAGAAGAAAGCCGCCCAGCAGCATCTGCCACACGTCCCCGGCAAAGGCCGAGGCATAGGTGCGCACGAACTCGTAGATCAGCGCGCCGATGAACGCGCCCTGCACCGAGCCCGAGCCGCCGAGAACGGCGATGAACACCATCTCTCCCGAGCGGATCCACCAGGCGTATTCCGGCGTCACCACGCCCTGCGCCACGCCCATGATCACGCCGCCCGCGCCGCACAGCACTGCCGACAGCAGGTACCCCGACAGCAGCGCGCGGCGGGGCGAGACGCCCAGGTATTCCAGCCGCGTCTCGTTGGTCTTGATGGTCTGAAACAACTGCCCCACGGGCGAGGCGAACCAGCGGATCGTGAACCAGCCCAGCCCCAGCATCAGCGCGATGGAGAGGTAGAACAGGATCAGTTCGAAATCCGCACGGCCCAGCTCCATGCCCAGCACGGTCGGGCGCGGCAGGCGGATGCCGTCGGCCCCGCCTGTGACGTGGTAGAACTTTTCGAGGATCGACCAGAAGATCATCGAGAACGCCAGGTTCAGCATCCCGAAGAAGATACCGCGGTAGCGCACCACGAACAGGCCCACCAGAAGGCCCGAAACCGTTGCGCCGGCGACACCGACGACCAGCACCAGAAGCAGGTCCGCACCGGGCATCGCCGTCATCAGGAAGGCCCCGCCATAGGCGGCGACCGCGAAATAAAGCGCATGCCCGAACGACACCTGTCCGGCACGCAGCAGTACCGTGACACCCATGACCGCCAGGCCCTTGGCCAATGCGAGGTTCACCAGCAGTTGCATCGTCGGCGCGACGAAGGGCACCACCGCCAGCGCGGCGACCCCCAGAAGCGTCGCCAGCAGGCGCAATCCGGGTGCGCGGTCGGCCTGCGGCCGGGCGGAGCTTGAAACCGTATCCATCCTGTCCCCCATCCGCTCAGATCTTCCGCGCCGCGGGGCTGCCGAACAGCCCTTCGGGACGCACCAGCAGGACCAGCACCATGATCAGGTACGGCACCAGCACCGCCGTTTCCGGCCAGACGTAGACCGCAAAGGACCGGCCCAGCCCGATTAGCAGCGCGGTCAGCGCCGCGCCCTCGATCTGGCCCAGGCCCGCGGTCGCGACTACGGCGAAGGACAGCACGATCATGTCCGCGCCCATGCCCGGCAGGATCGAGGTGGTAGGCGAGGCCAGCGCACCGCCCAGCCCGGCCAGTGCCGCGCCGACGATGAAGGTCAGCAGGAACACCTTGTCGGCGTCGATGCCGATCGACTGCGCCGCCTCGCGATCCTCGGTCGTGGCCAGGATCAGCTTGCCGATCACCGTCCGGCGCAGGAAGAACCGCAGCCCCAGCAGCAGCGCCAGTGCGACCGCCGGCAGCAGGATCAGCTGGTAGACAGTATAGGTCACGCCGAACAGGGTGACATTGCCCAGCGATTGCAGCGCCGCCGCCTGGAAATAGGGTTGAGAGCCCCAGACCAGCCGCTGCACGTCCTCAAGGATCATGAACACGGCAAAGGTGACCAGCAGTTGCAGCACCTCGGGCTTGTCATAGATCCGACGCAGCAACAGCCATTCGATCGGCCCGCCCAGAAGCACGCCGACCAGGATAGCCGAGACCAGCATCAGCGGGAACGCGAACACCGGCGCAAAGCCCATCGACAGGAACGCGCCGGTCAGCGACACGGTAGCATAGGCGCCAATGGCATAAAGCGAGCCGTGGGCGACGTTCAGGATGCGCATCACCCCGAAAATGAGTGTCAGCCCGAGGGCCACGATGAAGACCAGCGCCGCGTAGGCGATGCCGTCGAACAGGGCCAGTACGAAGATCGTCAGGTTCATTTAAGGTCCCGTCTGGTGAGGGGGCCGGATCGGGAAGGACACCATGGCGCCCTTCCCGTCCGCGATCAGTTCTCGAAGGTCGAGACGGTCAACCCGTCGAGGAAGGCCGCATCCAGCCCCCCGACCCAGTCGATCGACACTTCACCCACCGGGGTGGTGAGTTCGTCCCCGTCGAAGATCATGATGTTCTCGAGCGTGGCGAACGGGTAGTCGCCCGTCTGCACCGTGGTGCCCATCAACTGATCCTCGATGCCCTGGTTGTCCTCGCGGATTTTCACCGGATTGCCCAGGCCCTGGAACTCCAGCCCGTCCATCGCGGCGACAAGCTGTTCCTTGCTTGGCCAGTCGACGCCATTGTCGGCAATCGCCTTCTCGTAGGCGGCCTGAAGCGCGGCGAAGGCCTGCGAGGCGTGGAACACCGGGTAGACGCTGACGTCGCCGGTCTTGGCCTCATACTTCTCCATGAACGCCTTGAAGTCGGCATCGTCCCGACGCTCGGGGTGCAGGAAGTAGTGGTCGCCGCGGGCACCGACGATGTGACCGGCTGGCAGACTGCTGCCCAGCCGCTCAAGCGACGACTCGGCCAGCGGCAGTACGAAGGTCGACGTGTTGGTCAGCCCCCGCTGCGAGGCCTGCTGCACGAACGTGTCCAGGTCCCCGCCCCACGACGTCGACAGGATCACGTCGGGACGCAGCGCCTGAAGGCGCGAGATCTCGGTCGAGAAATCCGGCGCGCCGAACTTCGGGAAGAACTCGCCCACCACCTCGACATCGGGTTTCAGCGCCTTCAGCGTGGTGCTGAAGATGTCCCAGCTGTCACGGCCCCAGGCATAGTCCTGGTTGACCACGGCAATGGTCTTGAAGTCGGGCTTGGTCTTCAGCAGGTAGGCGACCGCGGCCACCATTTCAGGGGCAGCATTGGCCTGCGTGCGGAAAACGTAGGTATAGTCGTTTTCCTCGAAGATCTTCTGGGTGCCGCAATCCCACATGAAGTTCGGCACTTCCAGGTCCTCGGCCAACGGCGCAAGGGTCTGGCAGTTGCCCGACGAGATCGAGGCGAACATCACCTCGGCCTCTCCAGTCTCGACCAGGCGGCGGAACTCCGAGGTCAGCGCCTCGGCGCCGGCGCCCTCGTCGATGAAGGTGACCTCAACCGGAACACCGTTGATCCCGCCGTTGGCGTTGATGTCCTCGACCAGGATCTCGGCCGCATCGCGGGCCGGCACCCCGAAGACCGAGGCCGGGCCGGTCAGGAAGGTGGTCATGCCGACCTTCAGCGCATCGGGCTTGTCGGCTGCAAGCGCGGCCATCGGCAATGCGGCGCACAGTGCGCTGGTGATGAGCAGTCTGTTCATTGTGGGTCCTCCCGTCTGTTCTTGTTCAGGTGCGATCAACGGATCGCGATCGGATTGATGATCATCTGCACGGCGCCCTTCAGCCGCGCCTGTCCAAGCACGAACAGGAACTCGTGAACGCCGTCGGCGGCAAGTTCGCGGGTATCCATGTTCTCGAGGATGTAGATGCCGTGCTCGGGCTGAAGGATCTGGTGTGCGCGGAACGCCTCGCCCTCGTTTTCGGCGGGAACGACCTCCATGCCCCAGGTGTCGGCGCCCACGGCCATCACGCCGACCTCGGCCAGGTATTCGGCACCGCTGACACCCACACCCGGTTCCGCCGCGCCGAACCGCTGCGGGTCCGGGCTGTCGCCGTCCAGCAGGTTCATCCAGTTCGAGTTGAACAGCACGATGTCACCCTCGCGCAGCTCGACGCCCTGCGCCTCGGCGGCGGCCTGGATGTCCTCGGCGGTATAGGCGGTGCCTTCCTCGACCATGTCGACGCCGTAATGGCCGGCCATGTCCAGCAGCACCCCGCGCCCGACCAGGCCCGGCAGCTTGTCCAGACCCAGTTCCGTCAGGCCCGAGGCGGGGGCGAACTCGTCATAGGTGCGCCCGCCGTAATAGACATGATCGACCCCGGCATGTCCCAGCCCGTCGATCTGCGGGCCGATGCCGAGCCACCCCATGAAGATATCGTCGTTGTAAGTAAACTTGTTGCTGCCAAGGCCGTCGTTTTCAGCCTGGTTCGGCTGGAACACAGTGACCGACAGGCTGCGCGGCGGGAACGCGGGCGTGTCCGACCCGACGACCATCCCCAGGCTGTACACCTTGCCTTCGGTCACCAGGCTGGCTGCTGCGGCGACTCGTTCGGGCGTCATCAGGTTGGCCGCGCCAAGTTCGTCGTCCGCACCCCAGCGGCTTTCAGCCCAGGCTGGCGCGCTGTCCTGCGCGGCGGTGGCGCCTGCCGACAGGGCTGCGCAAAACAGCGAAACGTATAATGCGTTTGATCGTGCCATCGTTTCCTCCCCAGGAATTTTATGGATGGAAGCGTATGGAAGACCGTGTCACCCGGCCAATACCTTGGCGCAATTTCCGCCATAGGTTTATCCTATCGCCCGACGCACACTGCTTCCCGCGTGGGCAAAACGTTTTAGAGTGCGCCAAAACAAGCAGGACCTGGGGAGGAAGACGATGAATATCACAGCGGCGGTTCTGGAACGTGGCGGCATCGAGCGCGACTTCGCGGCGAACAACGCCCTGACGGTGCGCGAGGTCGAGCTGGCCCCGCCGGGTCGGGGCGAGGTGTTGATCCGCGTCGCCGCGGCGGGTGTCTGTCACTCGGACCTGTCGGTGATCAACGGAACGCGCCCCCGCCCCGTGCCGATGGTGCTTGGACACGAGGCATCGGGTTTCGTGGAAGAGGTCGGCGCAGGCGTCGACGACCTGGCCCCCGGCGATCACGTGGTATGCATCTTCGCCCCCGGCTGCGGCACCTGCACGCCCTGTGCCGAAGGGCGCCCGGCGCTTTGCACGCGCGCCGCCAGGCATCACGGCGTGGGTGAGTTGATGACCGGCCACCGCCGCCTGTCGATGGACGGCCAGCCGGTCAACCACCACGTCGGCGTCTCGGCCTTTGCCACGCACGCGGTGCTGGCACGACAAAGCCTGGTCAAGGTCGACGCGGACCTGCCGCCGCATATCTCGGCGCTGTTTTCCTGCGCGATGCTGACCGGCGCGGGGGCGGCCTTCAACACGGCGCGGATCAGCCCCGGATCGAAGGTCGCGGTGTTCGGGCTGGGCGGCGTCGGACTGTCCGCGATCCTGGGCGCGGCGGCCGCGGGCGCGGGCCAGATCATCGCCGTGGACCCGTTCGAGACGAAGATGGAAACCGCCCGCGAGATGGGCGCCACGCACAGCGTCAAGGCGGACGAGCACACCGCCGAGGCGATTCGCGACCTGACCGGCGGCGGCGTCGACGTGGCGCTGGAACTGGCCGGCTCGGTCAGGGCGCTGGAAACCGCTTATGACTGCACCTGCCGGGGCGGCACCACGGTCACGGCGGGCCTGCCGCATCCGGATGCGCGCATGCCGTTGAACGCCCTGAAACTGGTCGCCGAGGAACGCACCCTCAAGGGCAGCTACATCGGCTCGTGCGTGCCCCAGCGCGACCTGCCGCGGATGTTCGCGTTGCACGCACAGGGCAAGCTGCCGGTCGAGAAGATGCTGACGCACCGGCTGAGGCTGGACCAGATCAACCTGGCGATGGATCAGCTGGACGACGGCACCGCGATCCGCCAGGT
>JBFHFG010000064.1:0-9496 GCA_041583815.1 Halovulum sp. | reverse complement strand
CCGCATCGCAACATAAGTGATCGGAGGAATCAAATGCGGGAAATCGTGATCGGAGGCGCGCAGATGGGCCCGATTCAGCGGGCCGACAGCCGCGACGCAGTGGTCGCGCGGATGATCGCCCTGCTGGAACAGGCCGCCACGAAGGGCTGCGACCTGTTGGTCTATCCCGAGCTGTGCCTGACCACCTTCTTCCCTCGCTGGATGATAGAGGACCAGGTCGAGGTCGACGAATGGTTCGAGCGTGAGATGCCAAACGCGGCCACGCAGCCGCTGTTCGACCGCGCGCGGGAACTGGGGATCGCGATGAGCTTCGGCTATGCCGAACTGACGCCCGAAGGCCGCCATTTCAACACCTCGATCATCACCGACCGGCAGGGCAACATCGTCGGCAAGTACCGCAAGGTGCACCTGCCGGGGCATTCGGAATACGACACCGAACGCGCGTTCCAGCATCTGGAGAAGCGCTATTTCGAGCCGGGCGACCTGGGCTTCCCGGTCTGGCGCAACATGGACGCGTGGATGGGCATGTGCATCTGCAATGACCGCCGCTGGCCCGAGACCTACCGCGTCATGGGCCTGCAGGGGGTAGAGTTGATCACGCTGGGCTACAACACGCCTTCGGTGAACAGCCAGATGTCGGACGAAGGGCCCGAGCATCGGCTTTATCATTCCGAACTGACCATGAAGGCCGGGGCCTATCAGAACTCGGCCTGGGTGGTGGGTGTCGCCAAGGCCGGCGTCGAGGATGGGCACCCGCTGATCGGCGGCAGCGTCATCGTCGATCCCAACGGCTTTGTCGTCGCGCGAGCCGAGACCGAAGAAGACGAGCTGATCGTCCATGCCTGCGACATGGATGCCTGCACCTTCGGCAAGGAAACCATTTTCGATTTCAAGCGGCATCGGCGGATCGAGCACTATGGCCCGATCTGCAGCCAGACTGGCGTCGTCCACCCAGGGGAATGACATGCACCTGGACTTCGAAACGTTGTCGCCTCGGGATCGCTACAAGCTGCTGACGGCGGTGGTGATCCCGCGCCCCGTGGCGTGGGTGACGACCCGAAGCCCCGAGGGCGTGGTGAACGCGGCGCCGTTTTCCTTCTTCAACGTTTTCGGAGAAGACCCGGCGACTGTCGTTCTGGGCCTTCAGCATCGTGAGGACGGCGCGCGGAAGGACACGACCCGCAACATCGATGCGACCGGCGAATTCGTGGTCAACATCGCGACGCCCGACCTGACCGAAGCAATGGTGGCGACTGCCGCCACCTATGGCGCGGACGAGGGCGAGCCGGAGGAGCTGGGGTTGGAAACCGTCGCTTCGGTCAAGGTGCGCCCACCACGGCTGGCCGCCGCGCCGGTGTCGATCGAATGCCGCAAGATGGTCTCGCTTGCGTTCGGGCCGGGGCGCGAGATCCTGATCGGCGAGGCCGTTGGCCTGGCCGCACGGGACGGGCTGATCGACCCGGACCGTTTGCATGTCGATTGGGGCGGGGAGTGGCCGGTCGCGCGCCTTTTTGCCGACCGCTACGCCCGCTTGCAGGAAATCGACCGGCACACGATCCCGACCGTGCCGGCAAAATGAACATTACGGAGAGAGCATGAGCAACCTGATCCACCGGGAGTCTGAAGGCGTCTTCGTCATCGCCGCGACCCCGTTCGCCGAGAACGGCGCGCTGGACCTGGAAAGCACCGACCGCATGGTCGACTTCTACCTTGAGGCCGGGGTCACCGGCATGACCATCCTGGGCATCATGGGCGAGGCGCCCAAGCTGGCCGGGGACGAATCCCAGGCCTTTGCCCGCCGGGTCCTGGACCGTGTCGCGGGTCGGGTCCCGGTGATCGTCGGCGTCTCGGGCGCGGGGCTGGACAACATGGCGCGGCTGACGGGTTCGGTGATGGATGCGGGCGCGGCGGGCGTGATGGTCGCCCCACCGCAGGGTCTGACTCCCGAGGACAGGCAGCGCGGCTATTTCGCTCAGGTTTGCAATGCCTTGGGTGAGGATGTTCCGATCTGCCTTCAGGACTATCCGCTGACCCTGAACACCTGGTTCTCGGTCGAGACGATCCTGAAGCTGACCGTCGATCACCCCCAGATCGTGATGCTCAAGCACGAGGATTGGCCGGGCCTGACCAAGCTTTCGCGCGTGCGTGCCGAAAGCGGAACCGGCGACGTGCCGCGCCTGTCGATCCTGACCGGCAACGCGGGCCTGTTCCTGCCGATGGAGATGGCGCGCGGCGCGGATGGTGCGATGACCGGATTCGCGTACCCCGAGATGATGGTGCAGGTCGTGGCGCGTCACAAGGCGGGTGACGTGGACGGGGCCGAGGATCTGTTCGACGCCTATCTGCCGCTGGTCCGATACGAGCAGCAGCTCGGCCTCGGGCTGGCGATCCGCAAGGAAATCCTGCACCGTCGCGGGGTGCTGGCCGCCCCGGCGGTTCGCGCGCCGGGGCCGAAGTTGAGCGATATCGACATGGCCGAACTGACCCGGCTGATGACCCGCCTCGACAAGCGACTGAAGGAACTGGGCTGATGGATCTGGGACTGAAGGGAAAACGCGCGCTGGTGATGTCGTCGAGCCGGGGACTGGGCCTTGGCATCGCGCAGGTGCTGGTCGCCGAAGGCGCCGAGGTGCTGATGACCGGCCGCTCGGGGGACAAGCTGAAGGCGGCGGCCGAGGCGATCAACGCGAAAGGGCAGGGCGCGGCGCGCTGGGTCGCCTGCGATCTGAACGATCCGGCCTCGGTCGACGTGTTGGCGCAGGCTGCCGCCGACATGGGCGGGGCGGACATTCTTGTCGCGAACACCGGCGGGCCGCCGCCGGGGCGGATGGCGGATGCGGATCAGCAGGTGCTGGAAACACACATGCAGGCGATGGTGTTCCGGGTGACGGCGCTGGCGGCAAAGCTGGTGCCGCACATGCAGGCGCAGGGCTGGGGCCGGATCATTGCGGTCGGCAGTTCCGGTGTGATCCAGCCGATCCCCAATCTTGGCCTGTCCAACCTGATCCGCTCGGCACTGGTCGGCTGGTCCAAATCCATGTCGAACGATCTGGCCGCCGACGGGATCACCGTGAACATGCTGCTGCCGGGCCGGATTCATACCGAACGGGTGGACGAACTGGATGGCGCCGTGGCCAACCGCACCGGCAAGGACCTGGACGCGGTTCGCGCAGCCAGTCGCGCGACGATCCCGGCCGGCCGCTACGGCACCGTGCAGGAATTCGCAGACGTCGCGGCCTTCCTGGCCAGCGAACGCGCATCCTATGTCACCGGCAGCCTGGTGCGCTGCGACGGTGGCCAGATACGCTCGGTCTGAAGGGGGTAGCCATGGAATTCGACCTTGTCATTCGCGGCGGCACCGTCGCCACCGCCTCGGACACGTTCCGCGCCGATATCGGCATCCGGGACGGGCGTGTCGCCGCACTAGCCGAAGGGCTGGAGGCCCCGGATACGATCGACGCCAGCGGCAAGCTGGTGCTGCCCGGCGGGATCGAGGCGCATTGCCACATCGCACAGGAAAGCGCGACCGGGGGCATGACGGCGGACGATTACCGTTCTGGCTCGATCAGCGCGGCCTTCGGCGGCAACTCAAGCTTCGTGCCTTTCGCCGCGCAGCATCGCGGCATGGGCGTGACCGAGACGCTGGATCTTTACGACAGCCGCGCGCAGGGCGCGTCGGTCATCGACTATGGCTATCACCTGATCGTCGCCGACCCGACGGAGAAAGTGCTGACAGAGGAACTGCCGCAGGCGTTCGCGCGTGGCGTGACGTCGTTCAAGGTCTTCATGACCTATGACCTGATGCGGATCGACGACAGCCAGTTCCTGGATATCCTGACCGTCGCCCGCGAGAACGGCGCGCTGACCATGGTCCATGCGGAAAACAACGGCATGATCAAGTGGATGTCGGACCGGCTGCTGGCCGGTGGCAACTCTGCACCGCGCTATCACGCCATTAGTCATCCCGCGCTGGCCGAGGCTGAGGCGATCAATCGCGCGATCATGCTGGCACGGCTGGCCGATGCGCCACTGCTGATTGTTCATGTCTCGACCCCCGAAGGCGCGGGGCTGGTGCACGATGCGCGGCTGGCCGGTGCCAAGATCTTCGGCGAGACCTGCCCGCAGTATTTCTTCCTGACCCGCGACGACCTCGACCGGCCGGGGATGGAGGGGGCGAAGTTCATGTGTTCGCCCCCGGTGCGCGATACCGCGACGCAGGAGGTGCTGTGGAGGCACCTGCAGGCGGGCACGTTCAGCCTGTTTTCGTCGGATCACGCGCCCTATCGCTTCGACGACAGCGGCAAGCTGTCGAAGGGGCCGGACGCCACCTTCAAGCAGATCGCCAACGGTATGCCGGGGCTGGCCGTGCGGCTGCCGCTGCTGTTCAGCGAAGGCGTCGCCGCCGGGCGGATCACCTTGCAGCAGTTCGTGGCGCTGTCCGCGACAAATGCCGCGAAGATCTACGGGATGCACCCACGCAAGGGGACGATTGCCGTTGGTTCGGACGCCGATATCGCTATCTGGGATCCGGACCTGACCCGGACCGTTCGGCTTGAGGATCAGCACGACAACATGGATTACACACCCTACGAAGGGCGGGACCTGACCGGTTGGCCGGTCACCGTGCTGTCGCGGGGTGAGCGCGTGATCGACGGCGGGGAACTGGTCGCCGAACCGGGACGCGGGCAGTTCATCAAACGCGACCGCATCGACCTGACCGGGATGCCCGGGCACCTTGCCCCCGAGGTGGACCCGGCACGGAACTTCGGCGCGCGCATCCTGCCGGAGGGTCCGGCATGAACGGCCCGATCCTGGTGATCAACCCGAACTCGAACGAGGCTGTCACGCAGGGACTGCGCGATGCTCTCGTTACCTTCGCCCTGCCGGGCGGGCCGCAGATCGAATGCGTGACCCTGACCGAGGGGCCGTTCGGCATTGAAAGCCAGTTGGACAGTGACAGTGCCGTCGTGCCCCTGGCGCGGCTGGTCGAGTCGCGTACCGATGTGGCGGCCTTCGTGGTCGCCTGTTACTCGGACCCTGGCATCGACGCTTGCCGCAGCGTGACCGCCGCGCCGGTCTTCGGCATGCAGGAGGCCGGGGTAATGACCGCACTGGCCCGCGCCGACCGGTTCGGTGTGATCGCGATTGCCGATGCCTCGATCCGGCGGCACATGCGTTACCTGCGGCGGCTCGGCGTGACCGACCGGCTGGCGGGTGAGCGACCGCTGGGTATCAGCGTCGACGAAAGCGCGCGCGGCACGGGCACGTTCGACCGGCTGGTCGAGGTCGGCACCGCGCTCAAGGCCGATGGCGCGGACGCGATCCTGCTGGGCTGCGCCGGGCTTTCGGTGCACCGCGCCCGGCTGGAAGCGGCGCTGTCCGTCCCGGTCATCGACCCCACCCAGGCCGCTGTCGCGATGGCGCTGGGCACGCTGCTGGCGGCAGGCTGATGCGGATCGACCGGCGCAACGACCTGTCGCTTCGTCTGCTGGAGATTTTCGGCACGATGATGCTGCGCCAGACCACAGTGGATACGGCGGCAGACCTTGGCATCTCGCAGCCCGCCGTGTCGCTGGCGATCAAGCAACTCGAAGGTCAGCTTGGCTTCCCCCTGTTCGAACGCCGCAGCCGCCGCCTGCAACCGACCGAGGAGGCGCGCAGCCTGTTCGCGGAAATCGAACCGATCTTTCTTCAGTTACGCGCAGTCGAAGGGCATGTGCGCGACCTGCGGAAGGGCACGGCGGGCAAGCTGCGGGTGATCGCCACCCCGCCCTTAGGGCATTCGGTGATTCCGGTCGTGCTGCGCAACTTCCTGGCGGACCGGCCGGGGGTCTCGGTGCAATACGACGTGCGCCGGCTGGAAAACGTGATCGAAGAGGTCGAGACCGGTGCATCCGATCTGGGCGTGGTCCTGGGCCTGAACAGCCACCCGGCGGTCGACGTTCGGGTGATACAGCGCCGCGACATGGTCGCGCTGGTGCGAACCGGCCACCCGCTGGCCACGCGCGAGGTGATCCGCCCGCAGGATTGCGCCGAACACGGGCTGATCGGGCTGGACAGCGCATCACGGCTGGGGCTGGTCACGCAGATGGCGTTCGAGGAGGAAGGCGTTCTCTACCAGCCGCGGGTAGAGGTACGTTACTGCCATACCGCGGCGGTGCTGGCCAACTCGGGCATCGGCGTGGCGGTGGTCGACAGCTACACGGCCGGGTTCCTGTCAAACCTGGACCTCACCGCGCACCGGTTCGAGCCTGCCATTTCAATCGGCGCCTGCCTGCTGACACGGCGCGATTCTTCCCTGTCGCGCCTGGCGCAGGGCTTTGTCACCGAGATGGAGGCCGTTCTGGGCCTGCAATCCCCAGAGAACTGAAGAACTGTTCAGTTCAGTCGCCGACGCGCGCCAGTATGGCGGTCGTGTCCAGCCCCGTCACGCTGCCCGCGACAGTGCCCCGCCGCCCCGCAACGCGGGTGCCGACATAGCCGTCTGCCACGGCGGGCGGCGCGGTCCGGATCAGCACTGACGCGGTCAGCAGCGTTGCCAGCCGTTCTGCGTACCAGCGCGCTTCGGCTTCGTCTGGTGGGGTGGGCCACCTTTCGCGGTGCGCGCGCAGCGCAGCGTCATAAGCCCGGTTGTCGCCCGTCGCGGCATTCAGTTCGTCCTCCATCGCCTCGGCTGCCTCGGGCGCGCGGATCAGCGTGCGGAGGATGTCCAGGCAGATCACGTTGCCTGACCCCTCCCAGATCCCGTTCAGTGGCGCTTCGCGGTACAGCATCGGCAGTGGCGTCTCCTCGACGTAGCCCATGCCGCCCAGCGCCTCCATCGCTTCGGCCACTACCGGCCCGCAACGCTTGTTGTTGAGGAACTTGGCCAGCGCGACGGCGATGCGGGCAAAGGCCCGCTCCGCCGGGTCGTCGAAGGCGCGTGCGCAGCGCAGGCCAAGGGCCAAAGCCCCCTCCCAGTCCAGCGCCAGGTCGGCCAGCACCACGCGCATCAGCGGCTGGTCGATCAGGCGCTTGCCGAACGCCGCCCGCCCCTGCGCCCAGTGGTGCGCCTCGGCCAGCGCCGCACGCATCAGCCCGGCGGGGGCCATCGCGGTGTCCAGCCGCGTATGCTGCACCATCTCGATGATCGTGCGCACACCTGCGCCCTCGTCGCCCAACCGGCAGGCCCAGGCGCCGTCGTACTCGATCTCTGCCGAGGCATTGGCAGTGTTGCCCAGCTTGTCCTTCAGCCGCAGCAGGCGGATCCGGTTGCGTCCGCCCTCAAGCCACCGCGGCACAAGCAGACAGGTCAGCCCGCCGGGTGCCTGCGCCAGCGTCAGAAACCCGTCCGACATCGGGGCCGAGCAGAACCACTTGTGCCCGGTCAGGCGGTACGCCGCGCCATCAGCCTCGGCCCGGGTGGTGTTCGCCCGCACGTCCGACCCGCCCTGCTTTTCGGTCATCGCCATGCCCAGCGTCGCGCCACGCTTTGCCGACAGCGGTGCAATCGCCGGATCGTAGACGCCCGAGACCAGCTTGGGCCGCCATGCTGTTTCCAGTCTCGGCGTGGCGGACAGCGCCGGAACCGCCGCGTAGGTCATCGTCATCGGGCAGCACGCGCCCGGCTCGACCTGCGTGATCATGTAGACCAGCCCCGCGTGAGTCGCGTGCCCACCCGCAGCTCCATCCCAGGGCAGCGCGGCATAGCCCAGGCCAAGGCCCTCGTGCAGCAGGCGGTGATAACCGTCGTTGAAGCGCACCTCGTCCAGCCGCGCACCGGTGCGGTCATGGCTGACCAGCCGAGGCGGATCGCGCCGCGCCTCGAGCGCTGCGTGGCGGATGGCCGGATCGGCCAGAACCGCGCCCGCGCGTTCCAGCACGTTCTGGCGCGCGCCGTGCCGCAATGCCTGCGCCCGCAGCGCCGGATCCCGTGCCCAGGGATCCGGGTGCGCGGGCGCCGGTTGGTTCGCGACCGTGTGGGTGCCAAGGTCTGTTTGGCCCGGCAGATCGGTCATGGTGATCCCCCTGCAAGACGGCTTCAGGGTACAAGACCGGGCCTGAGCATGAAAGAACCCGTTGCCGGGGCTTGCATGTCCGTGGCTGCACCGCGTTAACTGTGCAATCAACGCCAATTCACAGGGAGAATGCACATGAGAACCGCGATCACGGCGGGCGCGCTGACCTTGGCGGCAGGAATGGCAGTCGCGCAATGCGAAGAGGTCACCCTTTCGGACGTGGGCTGGACCGACATTACCGCCACCACTGCTGCGACCGCCGTCGTGCTTGAGGCGCTGGGCTATGAAACCGACGTCAAGGTGCTGTCCGTGCCGGTCACCTATACCTCGATGGCCAAGGGCGACATCGACGTGTTCCTCGGCAACTGGATGCCGACGATGGAGGGCGATATCGCCCCCTACCGCGAGGCCGGCACCGTCGACACCGTGCGCGTGAACCTCGAAGGCGCGAAGTACACGCTGGCCACCAATGCCGCCGGCGCGGCGCTGGGCATTGCCGATTTCGCCGACATCGCCGCCCATGCCGATGCACTTGAGCAGACGATCTACGGCATCGAGCCGGGCAATGATGGCAACCGGCTGATCATCGACATGATCGAGGCCGACGCCTTCGGCCTGTCCGGGTTCGAGGTCAAGGAAAGCTCGGAGCAGGGGATGCTGGCGCAGGTCGATCGTGCCTCGAAGCGGGATGAACCGATCATCTTCCTCGGGTGGGAACCACACCCGATGAACGCCAATTTCGATATGACTTACCTGACCGGCGGCGATGATTTCTTCGGCCCCGATCTGGGTGGGGCGATGGTCTACACCAACACCCGCGCGGGCTATGTGCAGGAATGCCCCAACGTCGGCAAACTTCTGCAGAACCTCGAGTTCTCGTTGGCGATGGAGAACGAGATCATGGGCGCGATCCTGAACGACGGCGAAGATCCGCAGGATGCGGCACGGGTGTGGATGGCCGGGAACGCGGACATGGTGATGGGCTGGCTTGACGGCGTCACCACGCTGGACGGCGGCGATGCCAAGGCAGCCGTGTCCGAGGCGCTGGGCCTGTAAACCCTGGTCCCCGCCGGGTCGGGCGGGGGCGACTGAACCGGAAGGACGGGCATGGACTGGCTGACCGAGAACAAGATCCCCGTCGGCGATGCCGCCGCGCGGGTGTTCGACTGGCTGCAGGCCAACGGCGGCTGGTTCTTCGATGGGCTGGCCGTCGGGATGGAGGCGCTGATCGATGCGATCCTGTGGGTGCTGCAGACGCCGCACCCGCTGATCGTCATCGGCGCCTTCGTCGCCCTGACCTGGGGGCTTCAACGCAGTTGGAAGCTCTGCGTCATGGTCGCGCTGGGGTTCCTGTTCATCCTCAACCAGGACTACTGGGAGGAGACGACGGAAAGCTTGACGTTGGTGCTGTCGGCCTGCGTCATCTGCATGGCCGTGGGAGTGCCGGTCGGCATCGCGGCGGCGCACCGTCCAGCGCTTTACCGCTGGATGCGCCCGGT
>JBFHFG010000063.1:0-9520 GCA_041583815.1 Halovulum sp. | reverse complement strand
TCTTCCACAAGTTGAGGATTCACTCCCCTTCGAAAGCACAGAGGGCGTGTACGTCCAGGCCGAGCTTCTCCAGCCGCGCGCGGCCGCCCAGGTCTGGCAGGTCGATGATGAATGCCAGTGAGATGACTTCGCCGCCCAGTTTCTCGATCAGCTTCACGCCTGCCTCGGCGGTGCCGCCGGTGGCCAGAAGGTCGTCGACGATCAGCACGCGTTCGCCCGGTTGCACGGCATCGTCGTGGATCTCCATCGTCGCGGTGCCGTATTCCAGCTTGTAGTCCTGCGCGATGGTCGTGCCGGGCAGCTTGCCCTTCTTGCGCACGGGAACGAAACCCACGGACAGCTGGTGCGCCACCGCGCCGCCAAGGATGAACCCGCGCGCCTCGAGCCCCGCGACCTTGTCGATGCGGACCCCTGCATAGGGGTGCAGCAACTGGTCGATGGCCACACGAAACCCGCGCGGATCGGAGAACAGCGATGTCACGTCGCGGAACTGGATTCCCTCGTGCGGGAAATCGGGAATCGTGCGGATGTAGCTTTTGACATCCCGGGTCTTTGGCATGGGTCGGGTCCTTGCGATTGGCGCGCGGACCCTAGCCGGGGGACCCGGGGCGGGCAAGCAGTCAGCCTGCCGGAGTTATCCCTGGTTCCGGGTCAGATGCCGGTGCGCGGTCGCAAAGCTGCGATAAAGCGACTTCGGCAACCACCGCAGGTGCGGACGGTTCTGGTCGCGGCGATCCAGCATCAAAAGGTAGCGCGCGTCATGCAAGTTCATTTGGCTTCTCCTGCCCATCGGCGATCGGGTCGCCCTTTGTTCGTATATGCAATGTATATACATTGACGATACGATTTTCAAGGGATATCGAATGGCCCGGCTCAACGGACCGGAATGCACATGTCGAAACATAAGGCGGACAAGAAGTCCGGCAAGAAAGGCAGCCAGCTTGTGATCCGGGTGGATCGGGAAGAACGCGATGCGTTCGTGGCGCTGTGCGACCGGCTGGATACTTCGGCCTCGCGCGAGATCCGGCACTTCATGCGGCGCTTCGTCGAAGAGCATTCGAACGCCGGGAAACCCGATTGATCCGTGGTTCCGGCGGGGCGCCCTGACCCCACCGGGTGGTGTTCGCGCCGATCAGCCCAGCACGCGGCCTGCGACGGCCTGAAGTTTTTCCAGCAGGGCGGGATCGCGGGCCTCTGGCTGGGTCAGGATAGCAAATTCAAGTGCCCGGTCGCAGCCGTGCGGGCAGGGCGCGCGCTCGCCCCCCAGGACCGCGGGAAGCCCGCCGACCATGCCGCGCGCCTTGTCGGCATTGCCCAGCAGGGTTCGGATGATCTCGGATACGTCGACTTCGCCGTGCTCGGGGTGCCAGCTGTCGTAGTCGGTGATCATGGCGACGGAGGCGTAGCAAAGCTCGGCCTCGCGGGCGAGCTTGGCCTCGGGCATGCCGGTCATGCCGACCACGTCGCAGCCCCAGACCTCGCGGTACAGCCTCGACTCCGCCAGGGTCGAGAATTGCGGGCCTTCCATCGCCAAATAGGTGCCGCCGTCGTGAACCTTGACGCCATTGGCGCGTGCAACCTGCGAGCACGCGGCGGACAGGCGCGGGCATGTCGGGTGCGCGACGGAAACGTGCGCGACGCAGCCGGGGCCGAAGAACGATTTCTCGCGCCCGAAGGTACGGTCGATGTACTGGTCGACGATGACGAAATCGCCCGGCGCCATTTCTTCGCGGAATGATCCGCAGGCCGAAACCGAGATCACGTCTGTCACGCCCAGGCGTTTCAGTACGTCGATGTTGGCGCGATAGTTGACCGAGGTCGGGCTTTGCACGTGGCCGCGCCCGTGACGGGGAAGGAAGCACATCTTCACGCCGCCTAGGCGGCCCACCAGCACCTGGTCCGAGGGGGCGCCCCAGGGCGAGTCCACCTTGGTCCACTCGGCCACCTCGAGCCCCTCGATCTGGTAGACACCGCTGCCGCCGATGATGCCGAGAACCGTTTCCATGCCTGTCCCTTTTTTCGTCGAATTGGCGCGCTCACACTAGCGGGGCGCAGCGGGGGCGCAAGCGGGCTCAGTCCTGGCCGGGGCGGTTGAGGGCGAAAACCTCTGTCACGGCAGCGTAGTCGCGATAGCCTAGGCGGGCCAGCGGGCGCACTTTGGTTACGTCGAATATGCCTTCGGTCAGGTAGGCTTCGTCGATGTGGATGCCGACGACCTGTCCGATGACCATGACGTTGGCCGGGCCGGGCAGTTCGATGATCTTCCACAGCTTGCACTCGAACGAACCGGGCGCACCCTTGACCCGCGGGGCGGCGATCAGTTCGCACGGGGCTTTCTCCAGCCCGGCGATGTCGAACTCGTCGACGCCTGCCTCATATGCGCCCGAACTGGCGTTCATCGGGTCGCGCATGTCCAGGCCGACGACGTTGGTGGCGAACTCGCCCGTCTCGCGGATATTGGCGACGCTGTCCTTGACGCCATCGCGGTCGGGCTTGGCGCCAGTGTTCGAGAACATCACCATCGGCGGGTCGTCCGCCAGCCCGTTGAAAAAGCTGTAGGGCGCAAGGTTCACCGTGCCATCCGCGCCAACTGTCGAGATCCAGCCGATCGGTCGGGGTGCGACCATCGCCTTGAACGGGTTGTGCGGAAGGCCGTGCGAGTCGATGCCGGGGCGATAGAACATGCGTGCTTCCTTCGTTTTCCGGTTTGTGACCCATCTAGCGGCGTGCTACCGGGGTGTCGAGCCAGGGAGGGTGATGTGCGCCTGCAAGCAGGGACAAGGATGCGATGAGCGCGCGACGAAGGGGAAGCCGCCCCGACGCCGACCGCCGTCCCATCGCACCGAGCTTGCCTGCCCATGTTCCGATTCTACCCCGAGCGTCCCTCTGACACCCCCGAAGTCGAACAGCTGTTCGATACCGCCTTTGCGCCCGGCCGCACGGCGCTGAGCTCCTATCGCCTGCGCGAAGGGGTGCCGATGCTGACCGAGCTGTCGCTGGTGGCCCGCGACGACTATGACGCGGTGGGCGGGGCGATCCGTTTCTGGCCGGTCATGGTCATGGGGTCGGCGGCGGTGCCTGCGTTGCTGCTGGGTCCGATCGCCGTGCACCCGACCCGGCAGGGCGAGGGTCTGGGCGCGCTTCTGATGTCGGAAAGCCTGTCCCGCGCGCGCGATGCGGGCTGGACGCGGGTTCTGCTGGTGGGCGACCGGCCCTACTACGCGCGGTTCGGGTTCGACCACGTGCCGGTCCTGTTTCCCGCGCCGACCAACCCGGACCGGGTGCTGGGGCTGGCCTTGCAGGATGGCGCGCTGGACGGGATCGACGGCGCCGTGGCGCCGTGGCCGGCGGAACGCGCGGCAGTGCCAGGCTGACGGCTTTCCACGTGCCGGGGCTGCTGGTACCGGGTCAGGTCAGGGGCGCGCCGGTCTTTCGCAGCCAGTCCATCAGCGCCGGGCGCACCGACTGGTCGCCGGTAAGGCGGGCGGCGTCGATGATGCCGCGGGCCTCGGACAGGTCAACGGCGCGCAGCAGCCGTTTGACGGGACCGATCGAGGCGGGACGCATCGACAGGTGGCGCAGGCCCATGGCGACAAACGCCAGCGCCTCGACCGGGCGGCCCGCGTCTTCGCCGCAGAAGCTGACCGGCGTGCCCATGCGGTCGCAGCGGGCCGCGATCTGTTCGATGAAGGACAGGAAGCTGACGTTCAGCGTATCGTAGCGGCGGCGCACCAGTTCGTTCTCGCGGTCGGCGGCGAAGAAGAACTGTTTCAGGTCGTTGCCACCGATGGAAATGAAATCGGCCATCTCGAAGAACTGGTCGGGCGCAAAGGCCAGGCTGGGGGTTTCCAGCATCGCGCCGATCTTCAGATCTGACGGGACGGCATGGCCCATACGCTGCTCGCGCTCGACCTCGCGGAAGACCATGTCACGGGCAGCGCGGAACTCGTCGAACTGCGCGACGAAGGGGAACATGACCCGCATGGGCCGCCCGCCGGTGGCCCGCAACAGCGCCTGAAGCTGCATCCGCATTACGCCGGCACGGTCCAGCCCGACGCGGATCGCGCGCCAGCCAAGCGCCGGGTTCGGCTCTTCCGGGCGCTTCATGTAGGGCAGCACCTTGTCCGAGCCGATGTCGAGCGTGCGGAAGGTGACCGGCCTGTCACCGGCGGCGTCCAGGATGCGCTTGTAAAGCGCCATCAGCTCGCCCCGCTTGGGAACTGTACGGCGCACCAGGAAGGCCAGTTCGGTCCGGTACAGGCCGACGCCCTCGGCACCCGAGGGTTGCAGGCTGGGCAGGTCCGCCATCAGGCCCGCGTTCATCTGCATGCCGACGTGCACGCCATCCAGCGTTATCGCCGGCTTGTCACGCAGTTCGGAATAGGTTTCCTGCGCCTCGTGGACCATGTCGATCTTGGCGCGGAAGGCCTCGCGCACGCTGTCCTCGGGGCGCAGGTGGACGATGCCCTGATCACCGTCGACCAGGATCGGGTCGCCGTTATACGCCTCGCGCGTGATGCCGTGGGCCTGCAGGACCAACGGGATCGCCAGCGCCCGCGCCACGATGGCGGCGTGGCTGCCGACCGAGCCTTCCTCGAGCACCACACCCTTCAGCGTGCGGCCGTAGTCCAGCAATTCGCCCGGACCGATGTTGCGGGCGATCAGAATGGCGTCGGGGGGGATTTCGCCCTCGTTGACGCCGTCGCCGCCGGTCAGCATCCGGAGCAGGCGGTTCGACAGGTCGTCCAGGTCGTGCAGCCGGTCGCGCAGGTACGGGTCCTTGACGCGGCTCATGCGGGCGCGGGTGGCGGATTGCTCGCGTTCGACCGCAACCTCGGCGGCGAGGCCCGCGTCGATGCTTTCGGTCATCCGGCGCACCCAGCCCTTGTCGTGGGCGAACATGCGCCAGGCGTTCAGGACGTCGCGATGTTCGCCGTCCATGTCCAGGTGGTCGGCGGCCAGCATCTCGTCGACTTCGGCGCGCAGGCGGGTCAGGGCGTCGCCCAGCCGGGCGTGTTCGGCGGCGGGATCATCGGCGACCGGGTTCGCGATGGTGATCTTGGGATCGTGCATCAGCACGGTGCCCTCGGCCACGCCTTCCTGTCCGATCAAGCCACGGGTGTGGAACGGGCCGCGGTGCGGCGCTGGCGGGTCGGTCGGTGCAGTCCCGGTGAAGGCGCCCAGTTCGGCCATCTCGGCGATGACCATGGCGACGATTTCCAGGCCGTGGATCTCGTCGTCGGTATATTCGCGGGGCTTCTGGTTCTGCACGACCAGAACGCCCAGAACCTCGCCCAGGCGCTGGATCGGCACGCCCATGAAGCTGGCGTAGATTTCCTCGCCGGTCTCGGGAAAGTACTGGAAGCCGCGGGTGTGCGGCGCATCGGATGTCGCCACCGGCTCGGCGGTGTCGGCAATGCGACCGACCAGGCCCTCGCGCACGCGCATCCGGGTGCGGTGCACGGCGTCGGGGTTCAGGCCCGTCGTCGCGCACAGTTCCAGCGTGTCGTCGGGCAGTTTCAGGTAGATCGAGCACACCTCGGATGCCAGCGAACGCGACACCAGGTCGGTGATGCGGTTTAGCCGTTCCTGACCCTCGCCGGCCTCGGCAAGGGTATCGCGCAGGCGCTTGAGCAGGACGCGGCTTTCAACCGCCTGCGTGCCCGAGGACATGTCGCTCAGCCGGCCTTTTCAAGGCCGAAGGCATCGTGCAGTGCCTGCACGGCCAGTTCCAGGTACTTGCGGTCGATCAGTACCGAGGTCTTGATCTCGGAGGTGGTGATCACCTTGATGTTGACCCCTTCGTCGGCCAGCGCCTTGAACATCTTCTGCGCCACACCTGCATGGCTGCGCATGCCGATGCCCACGATCGAGACCTTGGCCACGTCGGTGTCGGCATCCAGCGCGTGATAGTTGAAGTGACCGTCGTCGCGCGCCTTTTCCAGCGCCGCGCGCGCGCGGTCGACTTCGGCCACCGGGCACGAGAAGGTCATGTCGGTGCGACCTTCCTCTGAAATGTTCTGGATAATCATGTCCACGTTGACCCCGGCCTCGGCCAGCGGGCCGAAGATCGCCGCCGCGATACCGGGGCGATCCGCCACCGAGATCAGCGTCATCTTTGCCTCGTCGCGTTGGAATGCGACCCCCGAGACGACTTTGCTTTCCATGATCTCCTCCTCGTCGCACACGAGTGTACCCGGCTTGTCCTCGAAGGACGAGAGCACCTGCAGCCGGACCTTGTAACGCATCGCAAGCTCGACCGAGCGGGTCTGAAGCACCTTGGCGCCCAGCGAGGCAAGTTCCAGCATCTCTTCATAGGCGATGCGGTCCAGCTTGCGGGCGCGGTCCTCGATCCGCGGGTCGGTGGTGTAGATGCCGTCGACATCGGTGTAGATGTCGCATCGTTCCGCATCGAATGCGGCGGCGAAGGCAACGGCGGTGGTGTCCGAGCCGCCCCGGCCGAGGGTCGTCACGCGGTTTTCCGGGCTGAGCCCCTGGAAACCGGCGACCACGGCCACGCGCATGCCTTCGGCGAACTTGGCGGCAATGTTCTCGGTGCCGATTTCCTCGATACGGGCGGCGCCGTGGGCGGAGGTGGTGCGCACCGGCACCTGCCAGCCCTGCCAGCTGCGGGCATCGACGCCCATCTGCTGCAGGCGCAGGGCCATCAGCCCCGAGGTCACGATCTCGCCCGACGAGACGACGGCGTCGTATTCCCGTGCGTCGTAAAGGGCCGAGGTGTCACGCACCCAGCCGACGAGTTCGTTGGTTTTCCCGGCCATGGCCGAAACCACGACAATGACGTCGAAACCGTTCTCGACCTCGCGCTTGACGCGCTCGGCGGCGGCTTCGATCCGGGACAGGTCGGCGACGGACGTGCCGCCGAATTTCATCACCAGGCGTGGCATGGGCAATCCGGAGCTCAGCAAAAGACCTTCGGTTCCTAGCGGGGGCGCAGGTCAGCCGCAAGCGCGCAATGGCTTGAGCGGCGGTGTGCCGTTGCAATCCTGCCGAGGAATGGCGCGGAGCTCAGCTGTCGGTGCGGGTGCGCCAGGGCAGAGGCGCGACCGGAACGCCGTCTTCGACAAGGGCGCGGGCCTCGTCCAGGCGGGCTTCGCCATAGATCGCGCGGCGCGGCGCATCGCCATCGTGCATGGCGCGCGCCTCGCGGGCGAAATCGCGGCCCACGTTCTCGGCCTCGGCCTCGATCTTGCGGCGCAGGGCGCGCAAGGCCTGTTCGGCCGGCGATGCGGGCGCGCTGAGCGGTCCTGCCTTCTCGGGGCGGGGCGGCGCGTCGTCTTGTACCGACACCCGCGGCGCCATCAGCGCCTTGGTCACGGCCGAAGAGCCGCAGACGCCGCAGTTCAGGTGTCCGGCGGCTTCCAGCCGGTCATAGTCGGCGCTGGACGAGAACCAGCTTTCGAACCTGTGGTCGTTTTCGCACTGAAGGTGATATTTGATCATCTGCACGCCTGCTCTGCTTCGCCTTCAGATAAAAGACATTTTTGTGAAAGCAATATAGCTTACCTCGCAATTGAGGAAATGTTACGCCCGGTGCGGATCCAGTCACAACCGCGAGGCGACCGTGTCCCCCAGACGGACGACCCTTCCCATACTTGCGCTCTGCGTTGCCTGCCTGCTGGCCGTTGTCAGTGCGGCGATGCTGAAGCTTGGCGTGGGCGGGCAGCTTGTCGCGGTGGCGGCCGTCTTCGGGGCCTACGGTCTGGCGGCACGCCGTCGCACGGCGCGTGCTGGGGCGGCGACCTTGCCCGACGGCGCGAATGCCGAGCCGTTGAAGTTGGGGTTCGGGCGGACACTGCTGCACCGGATGCCTGCGCCGCTGCTGGTGATCTCGTCCCAGGGGCGGGTGACCTATGCCAACCCGGCCGCGTCGCAGATCCTGCCCGGCGCGCGCCCCGGCTTGCATTTCACCGCGGCGATTCGGGCCCCGGCCTTCGTCGAGGCGGTCGAAACCATTCTTGAAGAGCACGAGGATGTCAGCTTCACCTTCAGCCAGGTGCGCGGGCGCGAGCGGTTCTTCGAGGGGCGGGCCTCGTACCTGCCGGCCAGTGCGGCGGCGGATTTCGGTGACGGCGCGCAGGTGATCGTGCAGATCGAGGATCGCACCCGCGACAAGGCCCTGTTGCAGACCCGGACCGATTTTATCGCCAACGCCAGCCACGAGCTGCGCACGCCGCTGGCTTCGATCCTGGGATATATCGAGACCTTGCAGGGTCACGCCAAGGACGATCCCGAGGCGCGGGAGCTGTTTCTGGGCATCATGATGACACAGGCCAGCCGGATGCAGCGACTGGTGGACGATCTGATGTCGCTCAGCCGGATCGAGATGAACGCTCATGTTCGCCCCGAGACGCGGATAGACCTGTACGCCACCGCCGCCGAGGCTGCGGCGGCACTGTATCCGCTGGCCAGCCAGAAGGACGTGCTGTTGCAGATCGAACTGCCGTCCGAGGAAACCGGCGCCGAAGTCCTGGGCGATCACGACCAGTTGGCGCAGGTGATCGTCAATCTGATCGACAACGCCATCAAGTACGGCGGGCGCGGAAAGAAGGTTCGGGTGACGGCGGCCGAACCGGATTCGCGCTATCCCGGTTGCCTGGGCGTTTCGGTGATCGACGAGGGGCCGGGAATCGCCCGCGAACACATCCCCCGCCTGACCGAGCGATTCTTCCGTGTAAGTGCCGCGCAGAGCAAGGATATGGGCGGTACGGGCCTTGGCCTGGCAATTACCAAGCACATCCTTGCGCGACACTCCGGCGCGATCGACATCAAGTCGAAAGTGGGCGAGGGAAGTTGCTTCACATTGCGCATCCCGCAGGCCCCCGAAATCGCGCCTGACGCGGCGGAATCCGGAAAAACTGTTTCAGATCAGTAATTTGATCTGTCATGGAAGCGTCACCGAAACGCAATAAAAGCTCCATCGCCGGCTCCTAGGTTGCCGGTCAGCAGGGGGGACCCTGTATCGAAGGCAGTCGATTCTGCCGGACCGACACGTATGGTATTCGGAGACATCCCGTGAAACTCACCAACATTCTTGCTCTTGCTGCCGCAGGCTCGATCGTCGCTGGTGCCGCAGCCGCCCAGGGCCGCGACCAGATCCGCATCGTCGGCTCGTCGACCGTGTTTCCCTTCTCGACCGCAGTGGCCGAGCAGTTCGGCAAGACCAGCGGCAACCCGACCCCGGTCGTCGAGTCGACCGGTTCGGGCGGTGGCCTGAAGCTGTTCTGCGCCGGCGTCGGCGTCGAGCATCCGGACATCACCAACGCCTCGCGCCGCATGAAGCCGTCGGAATTCGACCTCTGCCAGGAAAACGGCGTTACCGAGATCACCGAGTCGGTCGTCGGCTTTGACGGTATCGTCGTCGCCAACGCCAAGGGCGGTGCGTCGTTCGCCCTGACCCGCGAACAGATCGTCACCGCGCTGGCCGAGCAGGGCCCGAAACCCAGCACCTGGGACGAAGTCGACCCGTCGCTGCCCGCCATCGCCATCGAAGTTCTGG
>JBFHFG010000062.1:0-9658 GCA_041583815.1 Halovulum sp. | reverse complement strand
GGACATGACGGGGTCGGCGTCAGCCGGCATGACAGGCGCCACGGCGATCGCCGTGGCAAGTACGCAGGTTCTGGAAGGCAGGCGGATCATGGCGGCGTTGCTCCGGTGTCGGGATATGGTCATGGGCTTGGATGGGGCCGTGCGTGTAGCTTTTGGGGTGGCCGGGTCCGTCATGGGGTACGGGCGGATCTTTCGCGTCCCGCGGCGCATCCGCATCCCGCCGCGATGGCACCTGCTTTCGACACGCTCATGACGAGTTTCCTTGCGCAAGCTCGCTGAAGTGATCCGCGAGGCGACGATTACCGTGGGGCGTGCCGACCATGTCCATGCCCATCGCCGTCAGAAAGAACTGCGCAGGCCCGCGGATGTGGCGGGGTCCCGCCCAGCGCAGGGTCCACAGGGCCGCGCGGCGGCACCAGTCCGGCAGGCAGGTGATCGCGGGGCGCCGGTCTAGCGCCGCAAAGGCGAGGTGCGCGATCTCTGCCTGGCTGAGAATGTCGGGCCCCCCGACCTCCAGCGTCTCTCGCCCGGCATCGACCGCCTCGGCTATAGCTTCGGCAAGATCCGCGCCGTGGATCGGGTTCATCCGCGCCTCGCCGTCACCGAACAGCCAGACGCGGCCGGACCGCGCCATCGACAGGAAGTCCCTCATGTCCGAGAAATAGCCCCCCGGGCAGATGACCGTGGAGGCGACCGGTGCCGTGCGCAGTTCGTCGACGAAAGCCTGCTTTGCCTCCACCAGCGGTACATCCTGCATGGCCTTGGCGTTCAGCACGTGAACGTAGCAGAAGCGCGGAACACGGGCGGACAGTGCCTCGTCCAGAAGGTTCACGTTGGCGTGGTAGTCCACGTCGCGATAGGTCAGCCCGTCCCATTGCCGCGTGATCCCCAGCGCGCTGACGACCAGATCGACACCATTCATGGTACCGCGCAGGGTCTGCGGATCGGTCGCTTCGGCCACGATGACCTCTGCCGGAGAGATACCCGCCGCCCCGGCCCGCGACGGATCGCGCACCAATGCGCGCACTTGCCAGCCGCGCTGGCGGAACCGCGCGACCAGGTGCTGCCCTAGGTATCCGGTCGCACCGGCGATGAATACGGTTTTCATCTAAGGTTCCTTTGCTGCGAGGCCATCGGTCGCGCGCCCATGTCGGCCAGAACGGCCAGCATTCGGCCAGGGACGCCAGGTTTCCGTGAAATGAACTCAGCCGGACCGTTCAACCGGGTCTGTCACGGATCGCCGGGACCTCGGCCAGTCCGCCGCGAAACCGGTCGCGATAGTCCGAGGCCGAGACGCCGAGGTGGCGTTGAAAGGCGCGGCGCATCCGTTCGGCGCTCTGGAACCCCGTATTCACGGCGATCCGTTCGATCCCCCGGTCGGTGGTCTCCAATGCCACGCGGGCGGCCTGGACGCGCACGGTCTCGACATAGGCGGCAGGCGTCATCCCTGTTTCCTCCTTGAACCGCCGCGCGAAGGTGCGTTCGGACAGCGATGCCCGGGCGGCCAGCGCGGTGACGGTCAGCGGCTCGGCCGGGTTGCCCAGAACATGCGCTAGCGTGGCATTGATCGCCGGGTCTTCGGCACGTTGCGCGACAAGCTGTGCGCTGAACTGGGACTGGCCACCGGGGCGCATCATATACATGACATTGAACCGTGCGACCTGAAGCGCGATTTCGTGCCCCCAGTCCATCTCGACCAGTGCAAGCGCAAGGTCCATGCCGGCGGTGACACCGGCCGAGGTCCAGATATCGCCGTCGCGCACGAAGATGGCGTCGCGGTCCACGCGGACCTTCGGATAGCGCCGCTCCAGCACCGGGCACCACCACCAGTGGGTTGTCGCGCGCCGACCGTCCAGCAGCCCCGCCTCGGCGAGGATCATCGCGCCGGTGCAGATCGATACGACCCGGCGGGCACGGGCGGCGGCGCTTTTGACGTACGACATGAGGACTTCGTCCTGCAGGGCCGCCGTCGTACCATGCCCGCCGCTGACGATCAGCGTGTCGACAGGATCGGTATCCGCAAGCGCATCGGCAAGCGACCGGTCCGCAGTCAGGACAAGCCCCGAGGTCGTCGCCACCGGCCCGGCCTCTGACGCCAGGACCGTGACGGTGTACGGCTCTGGCCCTTCGGGCAGGAAATACCTGCTGCCCGTCAGGATCGCGATCGGGCCGACGACATCGAGGATGTGCGCATCGGGAAAGGTCACCATCACGATCCTGCGCTGGCGTCGGGCTGTCGGACATGTCGGATTCTTCGTCATGGTCCGACAATAGCGCATGTCCCCGGCTGACCGTCAGGACAATAGCCCCACCTTTTCTGCCAATGATGAGGATTCCCGTCGCCGGATTGTCGAAGAAGGCGCGCGTTTGACAGCGGCCCGCCCCGCTCCATCTCACCCCGAAAGCGATGAATCCTCTCCACGGATCACATCCGATTGTGCATGGACCCGCCGTGCATCGCGGGTGAGAACAAGACGACCGGGACGACATCATGCAGCTTTCTTGCCCAGGGCAGTTCCCCGAAACATCTTCAGCCCCTCGATGGCTTGGCTTTCTGGTGATTTGTATTGTCACCCTGTACGTCGCAATCGGATTGCCTCTGTCCGCTCAGGAGGCACCTTCGGGGTCGGAGCCCTTCGCCTACGAGGCCGAGGCGATCAACGCCGGACTGCCCCGGCTGGACCGCCCGCTTCGCCTGGATACGCCCCGCGCGACAGTGGAATCCTACCTCGACGCGATCCGCAGGGATGATTTTGACCGGGCGGCCTATGCGCTGAACCTGAACGCTATCCCGGCGGAACAGCAGGCAGCCCGGGGCCCCGAGCTTGCCCTGAAGCTTGCCTTTGTGCTGCGCCGCTATGACCTGATCGACTGGTCCGAGATCCCGGACCAGCCGGATGCCCGCGTGCTTCCGGGGTTGCAGCAGTCCGCAGGACCATACAGCCGCCGTTCCGTCGAACTGGGCGAGATCGAGCTTGGCGGGCGCCCGGTGCCCATCAGCATCCAGCGCTTCCACGCGGTTGACGGCGAACCGGTCTGGCTGTTCTCGCCTTATGCGGTGGAGCGGGCGGCCGAGATATTCTCTCATGTCCGGCCGGGGCTGATCAGCAGGTGGATTCCGCTGGAAGAGCGCTTGGACACATTGGGCCAGCCCTCGCTTGCCGAATGGGCTGCGGCGGGGTTCCTGTTGGCGGCTGCCGGGCTTGTATGGCTGACCTCTTTCTTCGGTATGAAGTGGCTGGGCCGTCGGCTGTCGCTTGTCTGGACCCGCGCTGCGCGAAGGATCAGGCTACCGTTATCCGTGCTTCTGGCCGCGATCACGGTCCGGGTGGGGCTGAACTCGCTTGTGCTTCTGACCGGTCCGGTCGCGTCGAAATTGGACATCGGCTCGGAAGCGGTGGGGCTGGGCGCTGGTGCGTGGCTGTTCATTCAAAGTGTGTCGGCGGGAACCCTGGCACTGAGCCAGCGCTATGTCGTGCCGCTTGCAGCCGACGACCCCGAGAACCGGCGGATAAAGACCACCGTCTATGTCATGCGACGGATGGCGCTGGTGTTCGTCACCCTGCTGACCATCGGCTACATCATTCACCGCGTGGGCGTGTTCGACAGCTTCGGCCTGTCGCTTCTTGCTTCGGCGGGGGCAATCGGGGTGCTTGTCGCGATCGCCGCGCGGCCGTTGCTGGGAAACATGGTCGCCGGTTTCCAGATCGCGCTGACCGATCCCGTCCGCATCGGCGACGTGGTGGTCTATGACGGGCACTGGGCCACCGTCGAGGACATAAGCTTTGCCCACACGGTGCTGCGCACCTGGCTGGACACGCGGCTGATCGTGCCGCACTCGGATTTCCTGTCGAAGTCGTTCGAGAACTGGTCGAAAGAGGGCGAGGCCGTCCGACGGATCGTCAAGGTCCCGGTCGACTACCGCATCGACGTGGACCGCGTGCGGGACGCCGTCCGCGAATTCGTCAAGGACGACCCCCGCTCGACGGACGCGCCTATCGTCGAACTTGTCGAGGCCGACGCGGAGTCCGCGGTTCTGTGGGTCTGGGTGTCGGGCACCACCGCGTTCACCTCGTGGTACCTGCACAACGAGATCCGCGAGAAGCTTCTGCGGTTCCTCAAGGAGCTGGACAACGGCGCTTACCTGCCCCGGCAGCGGCACGTGCTTATCCAGACGGAACAGAACGGATAACGCGTCGCGCAGGACCGGAACGCCAGACAAGGAGATGGGCCGAACCGGCACCTAGTTCGGGGTCTTTTTCCCGTCCCTCGGCAGGTCGAGCCTTTCTTCCAGCGCGGCGATCACGCTGTTGGTCAGCCCTTGCAGGGGAAGGTCGGCGTGCGGGTCGGCCTGGGCGGCGCGCTTCATCGCGGCCCCCATGTCGAACCCATTGGCGGCCTTCAGCGTCTCAAGCTCGGTCCAGCTGACCGGCACCGCGACCGGGGCGCCGGGGCGCGCCCGCACGGACCAGGGGGCGATGGCCGTCGCGCCGCGTTCGTTCCGCAGCCAGTCGATGAAGATCCGCCCCTTGCGCCTGGCCTTGGACATGGTGGCGACATAGCGTTCCGGCTGCCGCTCGGCGAACCCATGAGCCACCGTCCTTGCGAACCCCTTGAGCGTGTCCCATCCGATCGTCCGGCGCAGCGGCGCAACCAGGTGCACCCCCTTGCCGCCGGTGACCAGCGGTCGGGTTTCGATGCCGATCCCGGCCAGGAACTCCCCCAGTTCCTTTGCCGCCCTGCGCACTTCTGCAAAGCCCAGCCCCTCGTCCGGGTCCAGGTCGAAGACCAGCCGGTCCGGGCGATCCAGCCGGTCGGTGTGCGCAGGCCAGACGTGGAACTCCAATGCCCCCATCTGCGCCGCCGCGACCAGACCCTCGGGCCGGTCGATCACCAGGTAGTCCGCGGTTCCGCCGGATTTCTCCTCGATCGCCACACGCCCGACCTGATCCGGAAAGCCCTTGCCCGCGTGCTTCTGGAAAAAACACTCGCCCTCGATCCCTTCGGGGCAGCGCAGCAGCGAAACGGGCCGCCCCCCCGCCCCGTCCAGCAGCCGTTCGGCCACGGCGTCGTAGTAGCGGGCAACGTCGCCCTTGGTGCAACCGGCCTGCGGGAACACCACCCGGTCGGCGCTGGAGATCCGCACACCGCGCAAGGTCAAACTGTCCGTCGTTTCCATCCGAACCTCCCTGGCGGGCTTGTCCCGCCGCAAGCCCAGGAATCGCCCATGCCGCACCGCGCCGCCGTCGGTCAGCTCGGCGAACTCGACCTCCGCGACCAGTTTCGGCGTGACCCAGATCGCATAACGCGCGACCGTGCCCGGCACCTTTCCGTCGAACGGGCTGGTCTTGCGGCGGGTGACAGCGCCCGCGATCTGCTCCAGGTCCGCATCCGAGAACCCCGAGCCGACGCGCCCACGATAGACCAGAAGGTCGCCTTCCCGAACGCCGATCAGCACCGAGGCGAAGGGCCGCCCCTTGGCGCTGGACGGCGTGAGTCCCCCGATCACGAATTCCTGCCTGCGGCTGGCCTTGATCTTCAGCCACGCGCCAGAGCGCCGGCCCGAATAAGGCGCATCCCGCCGTTTCGAGACGATCCCCTCGCCGCCCGCCTCGGCGATCCGCGCGAACACCTCTGGCCCGCCTCCGACGATATGCTCGCTGAGAAACACCGGCGACGCCTTCGGCAGTCTGCCCAGAACGTCCGCAAGCGCCTGTTTGCGCTGCTCCAGCGGGCGTTTTGCCAAGGATTTTCCGTTCAGTTCCAGCAGGTCGAACGCGGCGAACCTCACCTTCCGCCCGGCTTCAAGATCCTGCTGAAGCGCCGAGAAACCGGACCCTTTGCCCCCACGAGGGGAGATCACTTCGCCGTCGATCAGCGCGCTGCGGCAGTCGGCCCGCGCGAACGCCTCGGGCAGGCCTGTGAAGCGGTCGGTCCAGTCGTGACCGGACCGGGTGAACAACCGCACGCCGTCCTTCCCGAGCGCGGCAAGGCAGCGATAGCCGTCGAACTTGGTCTCGTGCAACCAGTCGTCGCCGTCGGGCGCGTCATCGACGAGCTTCGCCAACTGCAATTTGCGGAAACCGGGCGTCTTGAGGTCGAACCGCGCGGGCCGATCATCGCGTTCGTACGCCGCGTCAAGCGCGCCATCGGCGGCCGCGTCCCGTTCCTTGATCAGCAGCCAGTTCTCGCGTTTCTCCTTGCCCTTGGGCTTCATCCGGACAAGCACCCAGCCGCCGGTCAGCTTGTCGCCGTTGAGGGTGAACTTAATCTCGCCAGCCTCAAGACCCGCATCGACATCGCCGTTCGGCTCCCACGTTCCCTCGTCCCACAGCTCGACCCGGCCCGCGCCGTAATGCCCTTCGGGGATCTCACCTTCAAAGGTGCGGTAATCCAGCGGGTGATCCTCGGTCCGCACCGCCAACCGCTTGTCGGCGGGATCGGTGGACGGTCCCTTGGTCACCGCCCAGCTTAGCAGAACCCCGGCCCATTCCAGCCGCAGGTCGAAATGCAGCCGCCGGGCGTGGTGCTTCTGGATCGAATAGCCAAGGCCCTGCTTACGCCGCCGCCCGGCCTTGCCCTTCGGCTCGGGCGTCGCGCCGAAATCTCGCTTGGCGTTATAGCCGTCGAGCCGTGCCACGGGTCACGCCGATTTCTTCCGCGACGACGACCGGCTGCCGGATTTCGGGGTTGAGGCCTTGGAACGGCCCGCACTTTTCCGACGGCTGGTGCCCTTTTCGCCTGCAAGGCTTTTCTTCAGTGCCCCCATCAGGTCCACGACATTGTCGCCCTCGGGCAGCTCGCGATCCTCGGCCTCGACCCGTTTGGAGCTTTTGGATTTGGTCTTGCGGTCGATCAGCGCGCGCAGCGCCTTGGCGTAATTGTCGCTGTAGGCGCTGGCATCGAACGGCGCCGAGCGTTTCTCGATCAGCTGCTCGGCCACCTCAAGCAGGTCTTCCTCGGGCGGGTCGTCGGCAATGTCGCGGAACAGCGGATCGGCGGCATCGATCTCTTCGGCGTAATGCAACGTTTCCAGCAGAAGCCCGTCACCGCATGGGCGGATCGCGGCCAGATGCTCCTTGCCGCGCAGGGTGATCTGGCAGATGCCGACCTTTTCGGTCCGGCGTAGCGCATCGCGGACAACGCGATAGGCATCCTCGGCCAGCTCGTCCGAGGGCACCAGGTAATAGGGCTTGTCGAAATAGAGCGGCGGGATCTCGCATCCGCCGACGAACTGCACGATCTCCATCGTCTTTTTCGTTTCCAGTCGGATCTCGTCGATCTCGTCGGGATCCAGCAGGAGGTAATTGTCCTTCTCGACCTCGTAACCCTTGACGATGTCGTCCGAATCCACCGGCCCGATGCCGGGCACGACCTTCTGGTACTTCACCGGCTTGCCGCTGGGCTCGTGGATCTGCCGGAACGAGATCCGGGCACGCGCATTCGTCGCGGTGTAAAGTTCGACACCGATCGATACCAGCGACAGCCGAAGCTGGCCTTTCCAGATGGGACGCTTTGCCATGATACCTCCGGTCCGACAGGCAAACGCCCGTGGCCGTCTGTATGTTCCACGGTGGATGAACCTGCCCGGCGGAGGCGTTGGCGTTTCCGCTGCCATTCTGCACCGAGCCGGGGTCTTGAAATCCGCGAATCCATCCCCAAATCACCCGCGCCCTGGCGCGGTTCTGTCCCTCGCCAATGGTGACCGTCCGAAAGAGGCGGCCCGATTTCGTTCGGCGGCAACGCGGGGAGGACTCGCGCGGACGGTCTTTCATTCAACCTGCCGGTGGCGCGGGGTGCTTCGCGCGCTGGCCCAACAGGAGTGAAAGACGAAGGCCATGAAGCTTGTCTCGGCGATAGGGCTTCGGAAGCGCTTCGGTGAGATGACCGCGGTCGACGGCATATCCCTGGATGTAACACGCGGGGAGGTCGTCGGGTTCCTTGGTCCGAACGGAGCGGGTAAATCCACGACAATGAAGATGATCACCGGGTTCCTCGAGCCCGATGAAGGCAGCGCGACGATCTGCGGCCAGGATGTCTGGGCGGACCCGGTCGCGGCCAAGGCACGGCTGGGATATCTGCCCGAAGGGGCACCCGCCTATGGCGACATGCCCGTCGCCGATTTCCTGACATTCTGCGGCAGGATGCGTGGCCTGAGGGGCGCACGCCTACAGGAACGGCTGGCCGAGATGGTCGAGCGGGTGCGTCTTGCAGAGGTCTGGTCCAAACCGATCGAGGCCTTGTCGAAGGGCTATCGGCGGCGCGTCGGTATCGCCCAGGCGTTGATCCACGACCCGGATGTGCTGATCCTCGACGAACCGACGGACGGGCTGGACCCGAACCAGAAGCACGAGATGCGCGAGCTGATCCGCGCCATTGCACCGAACAAGTCGATCATCGTCTCGACCCACATCCTTGAAGAGGTCGAGGCAATCTGCACGCGGGCCGTCATCATCGCGAAGGGCCGGGTCGTTGCCGATGCGACGCCGCATGACCTGCTCGAGAAGGCCGCCGAAGGCCGCGCGATCCGCGTCACCGTCGGCTCGCCCGAAGAGCGCGATGTGATCGAGCGCATCAAGCCCCACGCCGACGGCGCCGAGCTTGAGGTGATGGAGCGGGTCAACGGCTCTACCCGGATCCTGCTGCGCTATGCGGACAACCCTGCGGATGCGGCCGATCTGGCGCAACGGCTGAAGTCTGCCGACCTGTTGATCGAGGAGGTGGGCGTCTGGCGTCCACGGCTCGAGGACGTGTTCCGGGACGTGACCTCGCGGCTTCACTGACATTTCGAGAGGGGTGACCCATGACCACTTCGCTTTCCACGGTAGGCGTCGTCTTCGGTCGCGAGTTCCGCGCCTATTTCGCGACGCCGCTTGCCGCCATCTTCCTTGTTGTCTTCCTTGCGCTCAGCGGGGCGATGACCTTCTTCATCTCGAATTTCTTCGAGCGCAACAGCGCGGACCTGTCAGCCTTCTTCGCCTGGCTGCCCTGGCTTTTCCTGGTCCTTCTTCCGGCCATCGGCATGCGCCTTTGGGCAGAGGAGCGCCGGCAGGGCACCATCGAACTGCTGATGACCATGCCGGTAGAACCCGGCGCCATCGTCCTCGGCAAGTTCCTTGCCGGGTGGGCCTTCACCGCGGTCGCACTGCTGTTCACGACGCCGCTCTGGTTGACGGTCAACTGGCTTGGCACGCCTGACAACGGGGTGATTGCGATCAGCTATGTCGGCGCGCTGCTAATGGCCGGAGCCTTTTTGGCCATCGCCGCCTGCGTCTCCGCGCTGACCAAGAACCAGGTGATCGCCTTCATCGGCGCGGCCATCGTCACCTTCCTTCTGGTGACGGCGGGCATCGACCTGGTGCTGGGCGCGCTCCGCGGCTGGGCGCCGTTCTGGCTGACCGAGGGCGTGGCGGCGCTGTCGGTGCTGAACCATTTCCAGCGCATCACCCAGGGGCTGGTCGAGGTGCCGACGCTGGTGTTCTTCGCCTCGCTCATCGTGATCGCGCTGATCGTCAATACCTCGCTTGTTGATCTGAAGAAGGCTCAATGACCATGGACCGGATCAAGGCTTTGGCCGATCGGGTCGGGCGGCTGCCGCGCCGCCGGCTCGTCGGCATCTCCATCGCGCTTGCCGCGGTGCTGTTCATCTCGCTCAACG
>JBFHFG010000061.1:0-9711 GCA_041583815.1 Halovulum sp. | reverse complement strand
GGCCAGTTTCATATCTCCTACGCTCCCCTCAGTTCGAACTCGAAGCGTCCGGTCCCCGGCGCCGCGATCACTTGAGCGACCTGAACTGCGGGAAGATGATCGCTATCCTCTCACAGCCCAGAGCGCCCCGCGCTCGAAGATGGTCGCCATCTCGGGCACGTTGAATTCGTCGGCCACGTGGCCGAGCGTGCTGTGGAACACGCGGCCCGCCCCGAACATCCGGGTCCAGACCACCGGCATCACGACGCCTTCGATCTCGGGGAAGCGCGATCCGTCGAACGTGGTCGTGGCCAGCACGTTCAGGGATGGATCGACGTGCATGTAGTACTGCTCGGACGTGTAGCGGAAGTCCTGCAGGCCGGCAGTGATCGGGTGCGCGTTGTCCGAGATGTTCACGGTGTAGTCGATGATATCGCCGGGGTGCGCGACCCACTGCCCGCCGGTCATGAACTGGTAAGCGGGTTCGTTGCGGAACGTGTCGCACATCAGCCCGTGGAACCCGGCAAGCCCCGTACCGGCGCGGATCGTCGCGATCAGGTTCGACAGTTCATCCTTCTCGATCGTCGACATGGTGATTGCGGGGATGATCAGGTCGTAGCGCCCCAGATCGGGATCGGCGAAGGCGCTGGTCGAGGCCTCTACCGTGACTTCGAACCCGTGACCGCGCAGCATCTGCGCGACCACCTCGGCACTTGCGGCGGGGGTGTGTCCCTCCCAGCCGCCGTGAACAATGAGGGCTTTCTTGTCGGTCATGGTCATTCCTGTTCGAGTGTTGCGGACGCCATCGGCTGCGGACGCTCAGGGCGTGAGTGCAGGTCGACGGCGGCGCCGGTACGGCAAGCGGTCGAGACGGCCTCCATGATCTCGAGGACGTGGAAGGCAAGCGCCCCGCTGGCGCGCGGCTGCCTGCCTTCGGACAGGGCGGTCGCCATGTCCGCCAGGCCCAGCCCCCTGTGGTTGCCGTCGCCGTAGGCATGGGTTTGGTCAAGCTCGCGCCACTCTCTGTCCACTCCCGAAAGGCGGATAGTTCCCTGGAAACGGTTCGGGTCGCTGACGGACAGGCTGCCCTTGGTGCCATAGACCTCGATGTGGCCAGCGCCATGGGCCTTCACATCGAAGCTCATGACCATTGAGACGATGGCGCCCTCGGCAAACTCCAGTACTGCGGCGACATGACTGTCCACCTCGACCGGAAAACGGGTCCCCGCCTTCGGCCCGCTCTGGATGGTCCGCGTCTGGAAACCCTTGCCGCTGATCCCGACCACGCGGGCCACCGGCCCGAGCATATTGACCAGCGCGGTCAGGTAGTACGGCCCCATGTCGTAGAGAGGCCCGCCGCCACGCTGGTAGTAGAATTCCGGATTGTGGTGCCACCGCTCATGTCCCGGGACCATCATGAACGCGACCCCGGACAGCGGACGCCCGATGAGGCCATCGTCGATGGCTGCCCGCGCGGTCTGATGCGCACCGCCCAGAAAGGTATCCGGCGCAGATCCTACGATCAGGTTCTTCTGGTCGGCAAGCGAAAGGATCGCGCGACCCTCGGCGATATCCAACGCCAGGGGCTTTTCGCCATAGACGTGCTTGCCAGCGTCAAGCGCGGCGCAGGCAATCGCCTTGTGATGCGCCGGCGTCGTCAGGTTCAGAACGATATCGACCCCCTCGTGTGCGAGCAGCGCCTCGGTGGACAGCGCCTCGATGCCGTGAACCGACGCCTTCGCGGCGGCCACTTCGGGGCGAATGTCAGCGCAGGCAACAAGCCGCAACGCCTCGAACCCCGGGATGTTCGCCATGTAGATCTCGGAGATGTGGCCGCAGCCTACGATACCGACCCCGAGTGTCCCGCCCATCTCTGCCTCTCCCTTGCTTGCCCAACATTGTCCCATTCATCCCGGGACCTTTTCGTGGCGCATGGCGCGACAATTCCGGGGTGGTGGCGGAATTGCAAGCCCGCCGGTGCGGGCCGCCCGGTAAGTACCGGGTGGCCCGCGAACATTCAGTTCAACTCGACGACAAGCACGTCCCGTGCGCCTACGGTGAAACGCCCTTCGCTCAAGGCAGCGTCGTCGGAGCGCCAAAGCGGTGCGCCTTTCGCGTCCGCTGCCGCGCCGCGCACGCTTAGTATTCCGGTCTGCGCGATACGGGTCGGGTTCACCAGCCACAGGAAGCGGCGGCCGTCGCCCTCGTGCAGCCGCGCCTGCACCTCGGGGTTGGAGCAGGTCACCGCCTGTTCGACCCCGGTCCAATCCAGCATCGCGGCAAAGAAGTCGCGGCCCGAGCGGGCGCTGCCCTTGAAGTAACCGACCGAGGGGTTGGTGCCGATCAGCAGGGTTCGACCCTTGCCGTGGGTATGGGCGGCCATTGCCAAGCGGCCGTCAGCGAAGCGGCCCATCTCCTGCGCGCCGGTCAGGTCATAGGATTGCAGGAATCCGCCGCCCTGCACATCCAGACCGTCGAACGTGAACCGGATACGGTCGCCGATGTCGGGCATGAACTCGACCTCGTGCTCGCGCACGCCGAACACCGCATCGAGGCCCATGTTGGGCTGCACCGTCCCGACCTTGCCCCGGTCGCCGAAATACCCCGGACAGGCCTCGCAGATGAGCGTGCCGCCCGCCTTGACCCATGCAGCGATCCGGTCGGCCTGCGCCTGGGTGAACATGATCGGATACGGGTAATAGAGCGTGTCGTACTGCTCCATGTCCTCGATATGCACCCAGTCGGCCTGGATGTTGTTGTCGAAGAAACCGCGATAGGCACCCCACATCGCCTCGGAATAGGTCAGGAAACCGCCCTTGTGGCTGAGCAGGTAGTCCCATTGCTGGGTCTCGGGCACGACGAGGATGCCGATATCGCCCTGCACAGGTTTCGCCGCCATGCAGGCCGCGGTTTCCGGCGCGTTGGTCCACTTGGCGATCTGGCTGGCCATGTCCGAGCGATCCGTGCGGCTGCCGTCCATCCCGTAGGAACCGAAGGCACCGAACAGCGGCCCGTCGAGCAGCGGGCGGTATCGCAGGTTCATCATCCCCCGCGCCCCTGCGGCGAAAGAGCTGAGCGACCACACCCGGATATCCTCGGGTTCGGCGACGCGGCCATCCTCCTTGTCGCGCCCCATGACCTGCGGCTGCATCCAGAGCGGGCCGCCCTGCCGTTCAGCGTGCCAGAACGGTTTGCCGCGCGCGGCGGCGCGGTTCAGATCGCCCGGATAGAAGTTGCGCCACGGCTGCGATCCCTTGCGGGCCTGGATCCAGGTATAGCCATAGACCTGCACCTTGGACGCCGCCAGCCAGTCGTCGCAGCCCCCCGCCCCGATGCCCGAGTTCATCTTGGAGGCGTTGGAATAGATCGCCCCGGCAATGCCGTGCGCGGCGATCAGGCAGTTCTGATCCACAGCGCGGATCGTGTCGATCTTGACCTGCATCTGGTCGTAGAAATTGTCCTTCTTGAACTGGAGCCAGTCCAGCCCTTCGGGATAGGGGGCCATCTCGACGGGGGGCTCGATATCCTCCCATTCAGCGTGGCCGTAGCGGTACCAGGCCTGCGACAGCGTCTCGAGATCGCCGTACTTGTCTTTCAGCCAGGTGCGGAACGCAGCCTTGGTATGGTCGGAGTAATCGACCAATGGCGAGTAGTTGCACTCGTTCCAGACATCATAGCCCAACAGGCCGGGATGATCCTTGTAGCGCTTGGCCATCTCGGTCAGGAAACTGCAGACAGCCTCGTGCACCTCGGCGCAGTTCATCGTCAGCGCGCCCGCGCCGCCGCCGTTCGCTGCAAAGCCACCGGTGGCCGAGGACCCGCCCATGCCCAGCGTCAGCTCGGAACCATCTGCGCGCTTCTGCCGGGCGTGCGCCCATTTGCGATAGGCCCATTCGGGAACCGTGTGGGTCATTTCGGCTATGACGGTCTTGATGCCATTCTCGGCGGCAAGGTCCATCTGCCGGTCGTATTCGCCCCAGTCGTACTTGCCCGGCGCACGCTCGATCGCGGCCCACATGAACCAGTGGCGGAAGGTGTTCAGCCCGTCCTCGGCCGCGATGCCGTAGTCGCGCTGCCAATCCTCTTTCGGCGGGTTGGACTTGCGGAAATAAACGGCCCCGAAGGGGACTTGCTGGTCATAGGGTTTCGACATGATATCGCTCAACTTTCTGGCAAAGGTAATTCGTTCCGCGCGGACGCTTCCGTGCGGGTGGGTCGTGGTCCGGTGCTGGATCTCAGCGCCGGGGCGGAGGGTCGCGTGTCGCAGGGCCGCGCGCCGGTGGCAGGTTCATGGCTGGAACCTCGTGCGATGCAGCATCCGCTTGGCACGCGGATCCGGGCTGGGGACGGCCGAGATCAGGCTTTGCGTATAGGCATGGTCCGGTGCGGTGCAGATCCGCTCGGCCGTGCCAGTCTCGACGATCCGGCCCATGTGCATCACCGCAACGCGGTCGCAGAAATACCGAACCACCTGGATGTCATGCGCGATGAAGACGAAGCTGAGGCCGAGCCGTTTCTGCACGTCCAGCAACAGGTCCAGGATCTGTGCGCGGATCGACACATCCAGCGCCGAGGTCGCCTCGTCGGCGATGATCACCTTCGGATCCAGTGCCAGCGCGCGGGCGATGCCGATGCGCTGGCGCTGGCCCCCCGAGAACGCGTGCGGATACCGCTCCATCGCCGAGGGCTCCAACCCCACGAGATCCAGAAGTTCGGCGACCCGGTCGTCCAGTGCCTTGCCGCGCGCGCGGCCCGAGACGTACAGCGGATCGCCGATCACCTGCTTGACGGTCATGCGCGGGTTGAGACTGGCGAACGGGTCCTGGAAGACCAGCCGCACATGCTGGCGATAAGCGGCGAGCGCGGTGCCGGACAGCGCCGTGACGTCCTGTTCGGACCCGTCGCCGGGCCGGAACGTGACCTGCCCCGACGAGGGTTCGATGATCCGCAGCAGCATCCGGCCCAGCGTGGTCTTGCCCGACCCGCTTTCGCCCACGATGCCGAGGTTCTCGCCCGGCATCAGATCCAGGTCGGCATTGTCCACCGCCTTGATCGCGAAGGTCTGCTTGCCGCGCCAGTTGGTGGTCCCGAAGCCCTTGGACAGGCCCCGCACCGACAGGACCGGCTGTGCCTCGTCAACCGCCTCGCGGGGGCGCGCCGCCGGTTTTTCCAGCTTCAGCGTCGCGCCCAGCAGCTTGCGGGTATATTCCGCCTGCGGTGCATGAAAGATCCCGTCCACCGTACCCTGCTCTACGATCCGGCCGTAACGCATTACCGCGACGTCGTCGGCGACCTCGGCCACCAGCCCCAGGTCATGGGTAATCAGCAGCATTGCCATGCCGCGTTCGCGTTGCAGGCGCGCGATCAGGTCCATGATCTCGGCCTGGGTGGTCACGTCCAGCGCGGTCGTCGGCTCGTCGGCAATCAGGATGTCGGGATCGGCGGCCAGCGCCATCGCGATCATCGCCCGCTGCCGCATCCCGCCCGAGAACTCGAACGTGTAGCGGTCGACCATCTGTTCGGGGTTGGCAATCTCGACCTGCGCCAGCAGGCGCACGGTCTCGGCCCGCGCGGCGCGGCGGTCCATGTTCCGATGCAGGCGCAGCGATTCCATGATCTGCGCGCCGATGGTCCGCACCGGCGACAGGCTGCTCATCGGTTCCTGGAAAATCAGGCCGATCCGGCCGCCGCGCACCTTGCGGATCGCCTTGGAGTTCGGGGCGAGTTCGTCCAGCCGGGTCTCGCCCTCCGGCCCGCGCAGGGTGATCGTGCCGCCTGAAACTTTAGCCTGAGCGTCAATGATCCGCAGCAGTGCCCGCGCAGTCACGGATTTGCCCGAGCCGCTTTCGCCCACCAGCGCCAGCGTGCGACCCGGATAGAGGTCGAAGCTGACCTGCCGGACAGCGTGCAGGATGTGGGTGCGCAGATGGAAATCCACGCTCAGACCCTCGACGCTCAGCGCCGCCTGATCCAGCCGCAGGTCCGGCGCCTCCATATGCTTCACGTTACCCATCAGTGTTCATACGGGTCGGCGGCATCGCGCAGACCATCGCCCAGGAAATTGAAGGAAAGGACCGCCATCACCACGCAACCGGCGGGCCAGATCAGCAGCCAGGGCGCAGTCGCCACGGTGCGCACGTTCTGGGCGTCCTGCAGCAGCACACCCCAGCTGACGACCGGGGGCTTCAACCCGATACCAAGGAAGCTGAGTGCGGTTTCGGCCACGATCATCGTCGGGATCGCCAGTGTGACGACCGCCAGGATGTGGCTGGTCAGCGACGGCAGGATGTGCCGGAAGATCACCCGACGCTGGCTTGAGCCGTCCAGCCGTGCGGCGGTCACGAAATCCTCGCCCCTCAGCGCGAAGAACCGCCCCCGCACCTCGCGCGCCAGCCCCGTCCACGCCAGAAGCGAGACGATCAGCGTGATGATGAAATAGACCTGCAAGGGCGACCAGGTAATCGGGATCGCCGCCGCCAGCCCCAGCCAGAGCGGGATCGTCGGCATGGCGCTGATGATCTCGATCAGCCGCTGAACGCCAAGGTCCACCCAGCCGCCGTAGTACCCCGATAGCGCCCCCAGCACGACGCCGATCAGCAGCGTCGAGGCAACGCCGATCAGACCGATCGACATGGAAATGCGCGTGCCATAGATCACCCGGCTCAGCAGGTCGCGGCCCAGCTTGTCGGTGCCCAGCAGGTTCATCGGATCGCGCTTGTTCAGCGGCCCGATCAGGTGCCGGTCCCAGGGAAACAGCCCCCACATCTTGTATTCCGCGCCCTTCACGAAAAAGCCGATGGGGACGACCTTTTCTGGGTCCACGGTGAACTTACGGCGCAGGCTTTCGGGGTCCACCTCCATCGCGTAGCCCTTCACGTGGGGCAGGAAGCGGCGCTCGCCATCCTCCTCGACCCAAAGCGCGATGCTTTGCGGCGGGGCATAGGTAAAACGAGGCTGCGCGGTCGCGGGCAGGCCCGGCGCCAGGAACTCGGCAAAGATGCCCACGAAGTAGAAGAAGATCACCACGAAACCGGCGAACAGCGCCACCTTGTTGCGCAGAAACTTGTGCCGCATCAGCGTCCACTGGCTGGCGACCGCGATGGCCGCGGGATCGTCGCCCGGGCGCAGCGGGCTGACCGCGGGGCCGTCCTCCGGCAGATGTGTTGTATCAGCGTATGTCATCAGTTGAACCGGATCCTCGGGTCCAGAAGGGCCAGCAGCAGGTCGGAAATCAGCATCCCCACCAGTGTCAGAACGCCCATCAGCAGAATGAAGCTACCCGCCAGGTACATGTCCTGGCTGACCAGCGCGCGCAGCAGCAGCGGCCCGGCCGTTGGCAGATTGAGCACGATGGCGGTGATGGTGACCCCGGAGATCAGTTCGGGCAGCACCCAACCAATCGCCGAAACAAAGGGGTTGAGCGCGATACGCAGCGGGTACTTGAGCACGACCTTGTATTCGGGCAGCCCCTTGGCCTTGGCCGTCACGACATAGGGCTTGTTCAACTCGTCAGTGAGATTGGCGCGCAGGATGCGGATCAGCGCCGCGGTGCCGGAGGTGCCGATCACGATGACCGGAATCCAAAGATGGGCCAGCAGGTCAAGAAACTTGGGCATAGACCAAGCCGCGTCGATGAATTCCTGCGATTGCAGGCCGCCAACATTCTGCCCCAGATACTTGTAGGACACATACATCAGCGTCAGGGCCAGGATGAAGTTTGGAATGGCCAGGCCAATGAACCCGAACAGCGTGGCGACGTGATCGCCCACGGAGTGACGGCGCATGGCTGAAAAGATGCCGATGGGCAGTGCCACGGCCCACACGAACAGCAGCGCGGCAACCGATATGGCCAGGGTCGAACCCATACGTTCCCAGATCAGTTCCGAAACCGGCCGGTTCCAGTCGAAGGAATAGCCAAAATCGCCGCGGAAAAGGATGCCACTGATCCATTTGCCATACTGGACCCAGATCGGGTCATCGAAGCCATAGACAGCGCGCAACTGCGCGATCTGGGCGGGGTCGACATTCTCGCCATTCTCGCTCATGCGGGCGATCAGCGAGGTAAGATAATCGCCCGGCGGCAGCTGGATGATCTTGAAGGCGATCATCGAGATGCCGAACAGGGTCGGGATCATGTAGAGCAGTCGCTTGATGATGTATTTCAGCATTTGTGTCCGGCCCAAGCCGCTCCTATGCCCAAACGACGTGTACGACTTCGAGCAGGTCAATATCGGGGACCGTAATGGTCACCCGACCCTGGCTCACTGTTGCAGCCGCTGTGGTGCCGCGCACCAGCAAATGCGCACTCGCCAACTGTCTGCCCGTCGGAATTGCGATGCTGACGGTCTGCTTGCCCACGGGGTAGAACTCGCGGATCGGGCCCTTCATCATCATCGGATTGGTCAGATTGAACAGCAGCACAGCGCGTTCATCGGCATTGTCGCGGATGGCGACGTCCAGCACCGAGGCCCCGCTCAGTTCCACCTCGGGCCGATCACCGAGTGCCCAGCGCACCGCATTGGTCATCATGCGGCTATGGTCGAGAGCCTGTACGTCGTGAAAGATCGCGCCGATATTCCATGGAATGAACACGGTGCGGCCGCCACTATCATGCTCGCGCACGACCATTGCAGCGCCCTGGGGCTCCTGACGCGGGTAGACTTCTTCCATCGGCAGGTCAGGAAAGTCGGGCACGTAGAGCACAGGCGCCGTGGCGCCCGAGATGGGCTCAACCGCCATCAGATGCGTGCCGCCAATGATCCGCTCGGCCCCGTCAAAACCTGCATTGATCGGGTGATCTCCCGCAAAGGAGACATAGGTGTTCTTGACCGGTCCCCGCATGGCGTTGAGGCGGTTCGCGCCCAGCACGTCACCCAGACCAAGGGCATTGCGCGGCTCGTTATCGGCATTGCGGGTGGCGGTCTCGTTAGCCGCCACCAGACTGCCACCGCGGGCCACATAGTCTGCCAGCATGGCGCATTGCGCATCTGACAGGCAGACCGCATTGGCCAGAATGATGACCTTGAACTTGTCCAGCATAGCCGGCGTCATCGCCTGATCGGAGACCAGTTCAAACGGTAGCTTGGCTTCGACCAGAGCCTGATAAAACCCCAGATCATCGGCCTCGGCGGCGCGGCGCGTATCCTGGCCGTGATGCCGCAACGTGGTTGCGGGATCGAGCAATGCGATCTGGGCGGTGGGCGTCAGTTTGGCCAACACCGGTTCGAGCCGGGCATGCAGTCCAAAACTGTCGGCGACCGGCTGGATCCAGCGCTGGTCAGGCACCACGCCATTGAACTTGGTGAACCAGGGCAACATGCCGTGGGTTGCGCCATTGGTGATCCATGACTGGATTTCGGGTCCCGTGGTCACTGAATCCTTCCAGCGATGTTCTTCTTCGGGGCCAATCGAGGTGATCAGGATGGCCGGGCGCTCGCGGAATGTGGCGCGCATGCGCTTGCCGTTGCGACCGGCCATCCAGATCGATTCCGTGCCCCGGCGCCCCTGATCGTCGACCACCAGGAATGGGCAGTGCTTTTCGATCAGACCGAGATCGAACTCGGTCAGCGAGACACCGCCCATATTGGGAATGAAACTGGCATTGGGGCGGATGGATTTGACCAGATCGTCCCAATCGACAACCAGTTGCGTCAACACCTGGCGGCGCCATGCGGTCCAACCCATCCAGGCCGGATCGTCCAGGCTTGAGGTTCGCGGCAGGTCCAGCCCCGT
>JBFHFG010000060.1:0-9751 GCA_041583815.1 Halovulum sp. | reverse complement strand
CGACGTGACCATCGTCAGCTTCGGCATCGGCATGACCTATGCACTGCAGGCGGCGGACGAACTGGCCGAACAGGGCATCTCGGCCGAGGTTATCGACCTACGCAGCCTGCGCCCGCTGGACACCGCCACGGTGATCGAGTCGGTGAAGAAGACCAACCGCTGCGTAACCGTCGAAGAGGGCTGGCCGGTCGCTTCGATCGGCAATCACATCTCGGCAGTGCTGATGCAGCAGGCGTTCGACTATCTCCACGCGCCGGTCATCAACCTGACAGGCAAGGACGTACCGATGCCCTACGCCGCCAACCTCGAGAAGCTGGCGCTGGTGACGACGAAGGATGTCATCGACGCCGTCAAATCCGTCACCTATCGCTAAGGGGGAACCCAGATGCCCATCAATATCCTGATGCCAGCACTTTCCCCCACGATGGAGGAAGGCACGCTGGCCAAGTGGCTGGTCAAGGAAGGGGACACGGTCTCTTCCGGCGATATCATGGCCGAGATTGAGACCGACAAGGCGACGATGGAATTCGAGGCCGTCGAAGAAGGCGTCGTCGGCAAGATCCTGATTGCCGAGGGCACCGAGGGCGTGAAGGTCAACGAACCCATTGCCGTCCTGCTGGAAGACGGGGAAAGCGCCGATGACATCGGCGATGCCCCGGCTGCCTCGCCGGCAAAGGCCGAGGAAGCACCTGCCGAGGCTCCGGCCAAGGCCGAACCGGCTGCGGCAACCCCTTCCCCGGCGCCTGCCTCATCCAAAGACGGGGACCGGATCTTCGCAAGCCCGCTTGCCCGTCGGATCGCCGCCGACAAGGGTCTGGACCTAAGCCAGATCAAGGGCTCGGGTCCGCGCGGCCGCATCGTCAAGGCGGACGTTGAAGGTGCCAAGGCCCAACCTGCCGCCGCGCAGGCATCGGTCGGCGCTGCCGCAAAGCCTCAAGCCGCCGCTCCGGCCGCAGCACAAGGCATGTCGGCCGAGACCGTCGCCAAGATGTACGCGGATCGCGAGTACGAAGAGGACAAGCTCGACGGGATGCGCAAAACCATCGCAACCCGCCTGGTCGAAGCCAAGCAGACCATCCCGCACTTCTACCTGCGCCGGGATATCCAACTCGACAACCTGATGAAGTTCCGCGCACAGCTGAACAAGTCGCTCGAAGGGCGCGGCGTAAAGCTGTCTGTCAACGATTTCATCATCAAGGCCTGCGCGCTGGCCCTGCAGGATGTGCCGGATTGCAACGCCGTCTGGGCCGGCGACCGCGTGCTGCGGCTGAAACCGTCCGACGTGGCGGTTGCCGTGGCGATCGAAGGCGGTCTGTTCACTCCGGTCCTGCGCGACGCAGACCGCAAGACGCTGTCGAAACTGTCGACCGAGATGAAGGACCTCGCCAGCCGTGCGCGCGAGCGTAAACTGGCGCCGCACGAATACCAGGGCGGTTCGTTTGCGATCTCGAACCTCGGAATGATGGGGGTCGAGAATTTCGACGCGGTCATCAACCCGCCGCATGCGTCAATCCTCGCCGTCGGTGCGGGCGTGAAGAAACCTGTCGTGAACGACGAAGGTGCGGTTCAGGTCGCGACCGTTATGTCGGTGACGCTGTCCGTGGATCACAGGGTCATCGACGGCGCATTGGGCGCTCAGTTCCTGGCAGCCGTCAAAGGCTACCTGGAAGACCCGATGAACATGCTCGCCTGACAGGCACCACCAGAACGACAAAGGCCGGGGCAAACGCCCCGGCCTTTTCCGTTTTAGCGACCAGATCTTTACTCGATCGGTTCGCCGCGCAGCAGCTGATACATGGATTTTGCCGGTTCGGAACATCCCGCCTCGCCAACGATACGCGCAGGAACGCCCGCTACCGTCTTGAACGGAGGCACCTCTTCCAGCACCACGGATCCCGCCGCGATCCGCGAGCAGGAACCGACACGGATGTTCCCCAGGATCGCCGCACCGGCACCGATCAGCACATTGTCCCCGATCTTCGGATGACGATCGTCGTCTTCCTTGCCCGTCCCGCCCAGCGTAACCGAGTGCAGCATGGAGACGTTGTCTCCCACGACCGCGGTCTCGCCTATGACGATGGAATGGGCATGGTCGATCATGATCCCCTTGCCGACATGCGCAGCGGGGTGAATGTCGACGCCGAATATCTCGGACGTTCGCATCTGCACGAAATACGCAAGATCCCGGCGTCCATGCTCCCAAAGGAAGTGGCTCAAGCGATAGGCCTGCAACGCCTGGTAGCCCTTGAAGAACAACAAGGGCTGTATCAGACGGTGGCAAGCCGGATCCCGTTCGAACACGGCCGAAATATCGTCGCGCGCACAGGCAACCAGCGACGAATCCTCTGCATAAGCCTGGTCCAGGATTTCGCGCAGGATAAGTTCCGGCATTTCCTCCGACGACAGTTTCTGCGCCAGTCGGAAACTCAGCACGCTCTGTAGGGACTTGTGGTAAAGAATGCCGGAATGGACCAGCGCCGCCATAAGCGGTTCGTCTCGAACGATCTCTTCGGCCTCCAGACGGATCCGGGACCAGATAGGATCTACCTCTGCAAGCAACGTGGCGTGTTCCGGCATGCCGTGGCCTCCCTTTGCGGCGTGGAACAACACATCTTATCACTGTACCCGGAAATCAAGCGCCGTGGCACAATTGACCGGAAGTTGATCGGGTGCGTTTGATACTTTCAACAAGCCGCCTGCCTCCGCGAACACCTGAAATACAACGCCGCCGACGGACGAGAATCCGGTTTTGCCTGATCGGCAGATCATCGTCCCATACCGAAACTCCGGGACTATACGGTGCCTGGTCGAAGTAGCGGCTCGAAACGTCAGCGCGGCACGAAGCGATAGATCCGCTGCACCTGCCGCCCGTCCCACCCTGCAAGGCGGAACAGGAACGCGCCGAGCTGTCTCAGACGAGTCACACCGACCTCGGCATGACCATCTGCATGTAATGCACCGCCAACCTGACGATCCCCCCGCCGAAATCGCCGCCTTCGGCCGTCAGCACTACGTCGGTGTCAGAGTAGTACGCCAACGGTTGTGAAGTCAGGCCGGACGCCCACGCATTCAGATCAACGCCCAGTCCACTTCCGTACCGGTCGACCGAGCCACTGACCCCGAGTTTCCATCCGGTGGCCGTACCGGTGATCGCATCCACGACGCGCCCGGTCACGCCGTACACCACCGAACCGCCCGGCAGCAGACCCGCCGCCACGGAACTGGCCCCAACCGCCAATTCATGATCCACCTCGGCGACCCTGAACAGGGTCGCCGCGCCCGAGCCGCTGATCACCACCGCATCCTCGACCCAATCGGTGCCGTCATAGACCATCGCGTCCCCGGATCCTTCGCACCAGGCCTGCCACCCGGTGCGGGGCTGCATGATCTTCCAACCGCCGTTGGCCCAAAGGGCAATGCGTCCCTCCTGCCCCGCCCACGCACCGCTCGCGCCAACCGGCACGACATAGGTTTGTCCATCGGCCGCATCCTGCGGCGGAATCGTCACGTCCTTGCTGACAACGCGCAGCTGGGCGACAGCATCCAGGCGAGCCAGCGCCTCGTTGACCGTAACGTGCTTCTGCGCCTGCCCGGCGGCAAGCAACGGAAGGCCGTGCTGATAAGTCTCACTCATTGAATTCGATCCTCGTTTCCAGGCCGGGGCCATATACGTCGGAAATCTGGGCGACCCGGAACTCCAGGTCGCTCCCCGCACCATCGATGGCCTGCATGGCGGCGGTGTAGGTCCAGTTCGGGCCGGTGACCTCGATCTCTCTCAGAAGTACGGGGCCGCGATAGACGCTGACGCGGTAGCGCTCGTTCAGTTCACCCAGGGGAACGTCGCCGGTTCGCCAGCCATCACCGCCCGTTCGCGTGCGCCGGATCCATCCCAGCGCAAGTGCCCCGGCATCGGTCCGCGTTGCGCTTCCGTGCGCTGGCGCATAGGGCCGCAAGCCGACTGCCTCGGGCACGAAGGTCATGTGCCGATAGGCAGGGTCGTCATAGGACCGTTCTGCCGGTCCGACACGAAGGTGCCGCTCTAGACCGAGGGCGTCGGGCGACACGTCAAGCTGCACCGCACCTCCATCCAGCAGGACAAAATCCGCACCCGCCTCGACGACTTCGGGGATGATACCGTCCGTGCCCGCCTGCCCGCGCAGAAGCCCTGCCAGGCGATAGGTTCGGTCCCCGATCAGCTCGGCATCCCGAAACTGGACGATTTCCCAATCGTCCTGTTCCCCAGCGCGCAACGCCGCGACATTCGCACCGTTCAGGACGTCCAACTCAGGCCTTCCGAGCAACGCCCCTTCCGTAACCGTGATCTCCACTGCCTGTTCGGCCCAGCGTCCGGGCATGGCCCGGGGGAGTTGCGTCAGGGTCGTGCCCATGACGCTGTTGCGGACGATCGGCGCCTGTGCGCGATAGTCGTAGTCCTGCGACGATGTCGCGACCGCCAGAGTTCCCGACCACGGCAATTGAACGGCCGCGACCCAGGGCGCATGGGGAAGCTCGTCACCCTTCAGCAGCGGAAGGTCGAGCACCTCGACATAGGGCGCGCCGCGACTGTTCGGCCCTTCACCGATAATCAGCTCCGGGACAACCGGGATACGGCGATAGATCCCTTCCTCGACCCGAACCGCCTGTACGGTACGCGTCAGCGCCTCTTCGACCCGGTCGATGCGAAAGCGCTCTATGCCCTTTTCGTTAGTTAGATGGACGATATCCCCGGCACCAAGGTCCGCAACCGAACGCGGCAACGCGAAACTGACGTGGTCCCGCGCGACCTGGGTCTCGGCAAGCCATCGTGCCGCCACGGCATTTGCCTCTGCATGACTCATCGCGACCGGCAGGTCGGACCCAGCTGCATATAGCGCCTCTGCCCCCGGCATCTGCGCCTCGGCGGTGACGGTCTGATAGTCCTTCTCGGGGTGAACGAACGAGACCCGCACCAGCGCCGGCATCTCGGCTTCGGGGGCGCGGGTCAGTTCGACAAGCGGGCCGTCCTCGTTGGCAACGGCAAGCAGATCACGGTCCAGGATTGTCCCGCCACTGCCGTCGCGGTTCCTGAAGACCAGCCGCCCGTCACGCTCGAACGCGTCGAAACCATAGGCAAGCATCAGCGGTTGAAGGCTCTCGCGCGCGGTTTCCGTCGTCTCGACGTGAAAGCCAGCAAGCACCCCGTGAAGCGCCTCGACATCCACCTCGTCCAGCCCAGCACGCGTACAGATCTCGCGCACGGCATCGCTCAATCCGACCAGATGGGTCCGGCCCGAGATCCAGTGCCCCAACGCGAAGTTGCGGCCATCCGACCACACCTCCATGCGTTGCGGGAAATCCGGCCAGGGGCGCGCGTCCCAGGCCCAGACATAGGCATGCGCCATGTCCACCATCCGGCCCTCATAGACACGGCTGGCCGGGTTGTTCGCCGCGTCTCCCCAATACCCGTGCATCGCCTGCAGGTATCGTTGCTGGATGTACCTGTCCTGCCCCCCATCCGAGGAATGCGGAATGTCGTTCTCGGACGACAGCGGGTCGACAAACACATTGGGTTGGTTGGTACCCTTGTCGATGGCCGGGCAGCCCAGTTCGGTGAACCAGATCGGCTTGCCCTCGGGCTGCCAGTCCGTCGGCACCTGCTGCTTCACGCCGCCCACCCGGTTCCAGTGAAACCGGGACCACCAGTTACGGATGTCCTTGTAGCGATAGGTCCACGGCTCGTCATAAGCCCCGTCCTCGATGGGCGCGCGGATTTGGGCATCCCGCGCCGCCTGCGAGGGGTAATACCAATCGTACCCTTCCCCGCCTTCGATATTGCCGCGCAGATACTCCAGGTCATAGATCGACCCGGCGCCCGCGTCGGCATGATCCGAGCCATCGCGCCAATCGGACAGCGGCATGTAGTTATCGATACCGACGAAATCGATCTCGGGGTCGGCCCACAAGGGATCAAGGTGATACCAGACGTCCCCCGACCCGTCCGTCGGATGATACCCGAAATACTCGGACCAGTCGGCGGCATAGCCGATCTTGGTTTCCGCCCCCAGAATCGACCTGACGTCGGCTGCCAGCGCGCGCAACGCCCTGACAGCGGGAAACCCATCCGGAGCATCGCGCAACTGGGTTAGCCCACGCAGTTCGGACCCGATGCAAAAGGCATCGACCCCGCCAGCTGCCGCGCAAAGGTGCGCGTAGTGAAGGATGAACCGCCGATACGACCATTCCTCCGGCCCCGTGTAAACGACCTCGCCACCGGACAGATCGAAATCCCCCGGCTGCGCGGTCCCGAAAAAGGCTGCAACCTCGGCTTCGACCGTCGCCGTGGTATCGGGCGAGCCCGCACGGCCCGGCGCGACGGAACAGGTGATCCTACCGCGCCACGGAACCGCAGGCTGCTCGCCCGCCCCGGTCCAGGGATCGGGCAGACCATTGCCGCTGCGAATGTCCATCAGCAGGAACGGATAGAACAACACCGACTGCCCGGCGGACCGCAGCGCGTCGATGGCCTGCCGGACCGAGGCATCCGCGGGCGTGCCACCGAACCCCGGACGCCCGTCCACACGGCTGACCGGCTGCGCGTTCCAGCGATCCAGCCCCGACACCGTCCAGGGCATCTCGGTCGCGTCCCGCTCGGTCTGCTCGACCTTCGGCAACACCTCGCAGGACCCGCAGCGCAGGTCCGTTCCGAACCAGCTGACGACAAGCGAGGTGGCGCCGCAGCCCGGCACTTCAGCGACCAGGTTGTCGATCGCGACCTGTGCGTCCGGGCGACCCTCGTCATTGTTGACGTTGACGATATGGGTTTCCCCCTTGCCAAGCGCAAAGCTGACGGGCTCCGTGGCCAGAGCATACTCGCCAGTACCGGGAACCAGCGCGACCGCACGGATATCTGCGACAGGGTCCCCGGCGCCCGCCTCGGGCCGTCGAACGACCTCGAACGAAAACTGCGGTATCCGATTGCCATAGCTGGCCAGGGCAAGGTTCTCGATGACGACATAGGCCGTACCCCGGAACGCAGGGGCCTCTCCTGCCGGAACGCTGGCGGCGATAAGGGGATCGGGCAACTGCGCCTCGTCGCCACGGTAGACCCGCATGTCCAGCGTCGACGTGTCGACGATCTGCCCATCGGCCCAGACCTTCGCGACACGCGCGATCTCGCCTTCGCACAAGGCGATCGCAAGGCTAACGGAATAGGAGTATTCCTTCGTGCTGGGGCCTGCCCCGGTGCCCTTGCCACCGCCGCGCACCTGGACGTCCTCGACAAAGCCGCTGGACCAGATGATCTGGCCACCGACCCGCATCCGCCCCCAGACGCGCGCAATCGCGGCCCCCTCGCGCGAGCCGGTCAGGCGCAGTTGGTCGCGGCGCCCCACCTCGACCGCGGCCGACCCTTCGCCGAACAGACGCTGGTCCAGCCATGCACCGACGGTCGCCCCCACCGCCTTGCCGATGACCGCCGACGATACGCCCAGCACCGCGCCGCCGACGGACGCGCCGATGGCGCCGCCCGCTGCGGCCAAAACCACTGTCGCCATGAGTTATCCTTTCAAGGAAATCTGAAGACCGCCGCGATACGCGCAGCCCAGGCCGTGCTCAGCGGAGACTCGACGACCCCTTTTCCGCTGTAGGAATGGATGAATGCGCCCGGCGCGACGTCGGACAGGATGCCGACATGCTTGGCGACCGCCGTCCGGCGCATCCGGAAGACAAGGACATCGCCCGGATCGGCATCCGCCAGACGCACCTGGAACAGATGCCGGGCCGCCGCATCCAGCAAACGCTCGGCACCTTCGGGCTCTCCCCAGTCGGGGGTATACGCCGGGGTACGTTCCGGCTCGGGTCCATTTACCTCGCGCCAGACGCCGCGCAGCAGGCCCAGGCAGTCACAGCCGACATGCTTCAGGCTTGCCTGATGGACATAGGGCGTGCCGATCCAGCCGCGCGCCGCCGTGATGATCTCATTCATCCCGCAACTCCGCCCAATAGCGTGCGCTTTCCCCGCCGGCGGTGCCCTGCCTTGGATAGGCCGTCACCCAGTCATCGCCCGGCATGTAGGGAAAGCCGCGAAAATTCAGCCCGTTACCGAACTTGGCGCGGCACGTGCCGATGTGCTTGTCACAGCCTGCGACCACCCGGAACCTGTCGCCCGGCCGGATATCCAGCTTCGCCTCGGCCCACAGGACCAACGTCCGCTCTGCACCCGAGTCCTGATCCGCGCGGACAAGCCCTCCCAACCCGGCGTTCGCACCTTCAATCCAGGTCAACGCGCCACCGGTGAACCAGCCCGCGTCGAACGCGGTTTCGGGATAGAACGACAACTTGCTCCGATCCTCCGCCTCGGTCACAACCCCGATTGCCGCAAAACGTGGAACGTTCAGGTCGACACCGCATTTCGCATCGCCCAGTACGCGGTCGCATGTCTTCAGATAGGCGCGCCCGACTGGATGGTTCAGCGCCTCACTCAACCCGCGCAGTTCGGCCTCGAATTGCCCGCCCCCGGACCGGATCTCGCCCACCGTTCCTCGAAACAGCTCGATCCGGGCTTCAGGGTCCGACCAGTCCACCAGCCATTGCCGTACCTCGGCACCGTCATAGCGTCCGGCCAGGATATCCACCTCGGACACCCGGTCCGAACGCAACGCTCCGACGGCCTGGGCATTGTCCACGCTCAGACCGCTGGACCGTTCCAGCGTTCCAGCATCCAGCCCGGCATTCGCCTCGAAGACGATGCCCTCGAACTCCAGCGCGCAGTCGTGGTCGGTAAAACCCAGGCGGACACCGTCCTTGCGGATGATCTCCCAGCACCGCGCCAAGCGCGTGGCCCCTTCAGTCAGGCGCGCGCGCAGATTGTCGGCCCCCGTGGTCATATCCGCACCTCGATAACCGGAACCGACGGGATCTCACCCGCCGAGAAACTCGCCACGCTGGCCTCGATACGCTCGGTGTCGAACCGCACGGGGACGTCGAATTCGAACCCCGCCGACAGCGGCGCATCGATCGGCGGCGCCGACTCGAACCGGACGATACCGGTGCGATGATCGATCGTGTAATCGGCGTCCTCGCGCTTCTCGTCGCCACCGATGGCAACCCGCACCGTACCCACCACCGGTTTCGAGATCGGCCGCAGATAGGTCGCCTCGCCGGACCGGTAGGCCTTGCTCAGCTGGAACTCGGTCGTAACTCCGTCCCCAACCCCGAATCTCTGGTCGGTCGGCTGCGGCGTTCCCGAGGACAGGCAGGACTTGTAGTCGGTCCAGTCCTTCCATCGGAACCCGTAAAGCTGCCCGTTGCGCGCCTCGAAAAAGGCGATCAACTCCTCCAGGTGATCCAGAGAGCGCATCCCGAACCCGGCATCGTACCTGCGGCGCGAATGCGCCCAGGGCGTCGTTCGCTCTTCCGCCCCATTTGACAGGGTGACGATCTCGGTTCGCCGCTCGGGTCCCCCGACCGAGCCGAAAGACAGCGACACGGGGAACCGGACTTCGTGAAAATTCATGGCTCTGCCTTTTCGCGTCTACTGGTTGCGCTGCCCCTGCCCCATCGCCCGGCTCAGCTGAGCCGCAATCTGGGTGCGGGACCGCCGGAAACTTGCGGCGTCAGGGGTGGTGATGTTCATCGTCACCTGGACCGGCCGACTACCGCCCTGCGCACGCACGCCCAGGCGGCCATCCGGGCCACGGCTCAACGGCATGATCGCCTCGGGCCCCGCCTCGCCCATCAGGCCGGTGCCGCCACGCATCGGAAACGTGGTCGG
>JBFHFG010000059.1:0-9842 GCA_041583815.1 Halovulum sp. | reverse complement strand
TGTCCGGATACCTATTATTCCCATCCTGCCAGGTAGAACAGCGGGAAGCCATCGGCGGTGGGGAAGAAGTCCAGCTTCTCGTGGTGGGCGTAGACCTTGGAGTACGAGAACAGCGGTACCCAGCATAGATCCTCGGCAACCATCGTCAGGGCCTGCTTGTAGACCTCGGCGCGGGCTTCGGCGTCGATTGTGCTGTCGCCTTCGTCCAGCAGGGCCTTGATCTCCGGCGACTGGCACAGGTCGTCGGGTGCCATCTTCAACAGGACCGACGCGATTGCCGACACATCGTTCAACCCCGAGGACGCCCAGGTGCGCACGGCCATGTCGATATCGCCCTTGCTGAGGCGTTCGCGCAGACCCGACCATTGCAGGTAGGCCAGCTTGGCTTCAATTCCTACTTCACGGAGGTAGCCGATCACGGCCTCGGAATGCGGGCGTTCGCGATATGCACCCATTTCGACAGTGATTCCGTCCGGGTACCCAGCTTCGGCGAGCAGCGCCTTGGCCTTCTCGGGATCGTACTCGTACTTCGGCACGTCGTCGGTGCATCCGACCTGTGTCGGATAGCAGGCTGCGTGCACGACCTGCGCAGCCGGGCCGACGATCTGTTCGGCAATGGCCTGCCTGTCGATGGCGTGGGCGATGGCCTGACGCACTTTCAGGTCGGCGACCGGCGTGCCGCTTTTGCGGCCGGTCCGGTCAAGCGAGAGGTACGCGATCCGCATGTCCGGGCCGGACACGGTTTCGACTCCGGGAACCATCGACAACTGCTCGACCATGTCGACGGGCAGATCGGTGATCCAGTCGAGACCGCCAACCATCAATTCGGCGACGCGGGTTTCCTGGTCGGGGATGGTGCGGAAGGTGATCGTCTCGATCGCGGGGTGGCCCTTGGCGCCATCGAAATAGTCCGGGTTGCGCTTGAGGGACATGCTTTCGCCGGCCGAGAAACCGTCAAGCATGTAGGGCCCGGTTCCGATCGAGGGCATCTGAGCAAAGTCCGGGGTGCCGTCGGGCTTGGCGGGCAGGTCGTCCCAGACTTCGGCGGCGGGGACGCCCATGCGGGTGCCGGACAGGAATTCCAGCGCCGGCGGGAACGGGGCGGGCATGTGAATCCGCACGGTGTAGTCGTCGACCTTCTCGACCGACTCCATCCATGTCACGAGGCTTGCGTTGACGACGCCGGTCTCGGGCTTCAGCAGCATGTTGAAGCTGGTAACCACATCATCGGCGTTGAAGGTGCTGCCGTCGTGATAGGTCACGTCGTCGCGCAAGGTCAGTTCCATGGTGGTGTCGTCGATCCACTCCCACCCGGTGGCGAGCAGCGGCTGGTATTCCATCGTCTCGGGGTTCCGGTAGACGAGCGTGTCGTAGATGTGGTGCATCATCGCGCCCATCTCGCTGACGGTATCCCACCAGACGAAGGGCACGCTGATCTCGCGGTCGGTCGACCAGACCAGCGAATTGTCGTCGGGGCCAGCGACGACCGGTGTTGAAAGCGCCAGCGCCGCAGCACCGGACAGCAGGGTTCTTTGCAGTTTTCTCACGTGACAGTCTCCTTGTTGGACGGATTCACGCCGCAGGCAGCGTGATGTCGGGAAGGCCCTTTTCGGGCTCTGGTGTAAGGATCGACGCCAGCAGCATCGCGGTGTAGTCGCTTTGCGGCGCGGCGAAGAGTTCTGCGGTCGGTCGGTACTCCACCGCTTCGCCATGGTTCATGACGAGCACGTCGGTGGCGATGTGCTCGACCACGGCAAGGTTGTGCGAGATGAGCACGTAGGTCAGGCCGAGCTCGCGCCTGAGGTCTTGCAGAAGATTCAGGATCTGAGCCTGGATCGATACGTCCAGCGCCGAGGTCGGCTCGTCACAGACCACAAGTTCGGGGCGCGAGATCAGCGCGCGCGCGATGGCGACGCGCTGTCGCTGCCCGCCCGACATCTGGCTGGGATAGGCCCCGGCCAGCCGGGTCGGCAACCCGGTCAGGTCCATCATGTCGCGCACCTGTTTGCGTATCTCGCGTTCCGGCACGCCGGCGACCCGCAGGGGAAGCCCGATGATGGTGTCGATGCGCTTGCGCGGGTTGAGCGACAGGTACGGGTCCTGGAAGATAGGCTGAATCTGGGATGCCCGCTCCTTGCGGGACATGTCGGCCAGGGACTTGCCTCGCAGGCTGACCTCGCCCGACGTCGGTGTGTCGAGGCCAAGCAGGATCTTGGCGAGCGTGGATTTCCCGCAGCCGGATTCGCCGACGATGCCCAGCACGCCGCCGCGCTTCACGTGCAGGCTGACGCCGCGCACTGCCTGCACGATCCGCGCCCGTTTGCCGAACCCGCCCGAGACGCTGAAGTCGCGGCGGATATCCTGTGCGCTCAGCAGCACTTCACCGGTCATGCCGCGGTCTCCTCGGGGGTGAAATTGCATTCATAGGCGTGCGCCGGTGTATCCGTGCGGCGGTCCAGGGCGTGTGCACAGACCGGCGAGGCGGCAGCGCACCGGTCGCGGAACGCGCAGCCGGTTTGCGTGCCGACCAGCGAGGGCACGACACCGGGGATCGCCCCGAGCGGGGCGCCGGGCCGGGTTCGTCCGGGGACCGGAATGCAGTTGATCAGCGCACGCGTGTAGGGGTGGCAGGGGCGCGCGAAAAGTTCGGCCACCGGGGCGGTTTCCACGATGCGACCGGCGTACATGACCGCCACCCGGTCAGCGAAACGTGCCACCAGCCCAAGGTCGTGGGTGACGAACAGGATCCCAAGCCCCATGTCCTGTTTCAGGTCCTGCAACAGCCGCAGGATCTGAAGCTGGATGTTGACGTCCAGTGCCGTTGTCGGTTCGTCCGCGATCAGAAGGTCCGGCCCGCAGATCAGCCCCATGGCGATCATCACGCGCTGACGCAGCCCACCGGACAGTTGGTGCGGGTATTGGGACAGGCGTTCCTCGGCGTTTCCGATACCGACCTTCTTCAGCATGTCCACCGCGCGGGCCCGGGCCTGCGCGCGACCGACGCGGTGGTGCCTGAGGTATACTTCCTCCAACATCGAACCGATCGTGAAGCTTGGGTTCAGCGACGTCATCGGGTCCTGGAAGATCATCGACATCCGCTTGCCACGCAGCGATTGCCATTCCCGTTCGCGCAACTGGCGCAGATCGGTACCGTCGAAGGACAACTGGTCGGCCTCGACCTGCGCGATCTTCGGACTGAGGCCCAGAAGCGCGTGGGAGGTAAGGGACTTGCCGCAGCCCGATTCACCGACGATGCAAAGCGTCTCGCCCTTTTCGACGTGGAAGCCGACGCCGCGCACCGCGTGCAGCGTGCCGCGCGGGCCGGGAATGTCGATGCGCAGGTTCCGAACGTTCAGCAGGCTCATGCGCGTCCCTCCGGTGCAGTAACGTCCCTGATCCCGTCGCCCAGAAGGTTGATTGCCAGGACGAGGACGAACAGCGCCGCGCCGGGGATCGCGATCACCCAGGGGCGGAAGAACATGTGGCTCTTGCCCTCGGATATCATCAGGCCCCAGCTTGGCGTCGGGGGCTGCACGCCCAGGCCCAGGAAGCTGAGGGCGGCTTCGAACAGGATCGCCTGTGCGATCTCGAGCGTAGCAACGACGATCAGGGCCCCCATGACGTTCGGCATCACTTCGGACAGCAGAATCCGCGGGACCGAGGCCCCGGCGGCGCGAGCGGCCGACAGGTAGTCGAGCGTACGGATCTGCTGCGTGGCGGCCCGCATCACCACGGCGAACCGGTCCCATACCAGCAGGCCGAGGGTCCAGATCACGACGGTCAGGGAACCGCCGACCAGGGCCACGACCACCAGGGCGACCAGCATGGCAGGCAGGGCCAGCCGGACGTTGACGACGAAACTGACGATGAAGTCGGCCTTGCCGCCAAAATAGCCGGCGAGCACGCCCATGGTCGTGCCGATCACCGCGGCGATTGCCGTCGCGCCGAACCCGATCAGCAGAGAGATGCGCGCGCCATAAAGAATCCGCGACAGGTAATCGCGACCAAGCGCGTCGGTCCCCAGCGGGTGCGACCAGCTTCCATCAGTTGCCCAGACAGGGGGGATCAAACGTGCTGTCAGGTCCTGGCTATAAGGGTCACGTGGCGCCAGGACAGGTGCAAGCAACGCCATGACGAAGATCGCGAGAACAAGTGCCGCACCGATCAGCAGGCCGGGGTGGGAGGCCGCCCTGCGCCAGGTGTCCGAGCGCGCGCGCTCCGGTACGGTCTTGGCGTCGGGGGCGCCCGGGGCGTCAGACGGCGCGATGATCTCTGTTGCTGTCATTGGTTCTTTCATCTGCAAGCGATCACTGGACACGCAGGCGCGGATCCAGAAGGCCATTCAGGATATCGGCGAAGTAGTTCAGGGCGAGGTAGATGACGGCGATGATCAGCACGAGCGCCTGCATCATCTCGAGGTCGGTCCGCTGGATCGATTGCCATCCAAGCCGGCCGATCCCGTTCATCGAGAAGACGGACTCGACGATGATGGAGCCCGACAGCATTGAGCCAAGCTGCACTGCGGTCAGTGAAACGACGGGAATGAGGGCATTGCGCATCGCGTGCTTGAACACGACGCGCCGGCGCGGCAGGCCCATGGCGCGGGCCGTACGTATATAGTCGCTGTCCAGCACCTCGATCATCCCGGCACGGGTCAGCCGCATGATGGCCGGGGTCGCGAAATAGCCGAGGGCGATTGCCGGCATCACGTAGTGCCAGAACGTGGCGTCCCCCGATATCGGCAACCATCGCAGCGTGACGCCGAACACCAGGATCAGGATCAGCGCGAAGAAGAAGTTCGGCAGCGCCTGTCCGACAACGGCGATGGACAGGGCCAGGCGGTCGATCGACGTGTTGCGCCGCGCGGCTGCAATCACCCCGAGCGGCAGTGCGAGCAGCAGCGCGATGACCAGCGCAAGACCGGCCAGCTTGGCGGTCACCGGAAGCCGTTCGAGTATGACGTCGAGAACCGGACGCTGCAGGATGTTGGAATACCCCAGATCGCCACGAAGCACGTCGCCGAGCCAGCTGACATACTGCGTGGGCAGGGGGCGATCGAAACCATAGGCGATGCGCAACGCCTCGATCTCTTCCTGAGAGGCCTCGGGCCCCGCGATTGCCACCGCCGGATCGCCAGCAAGGCGCACCAGTGCAAAGGTGATGAGCGAGACGCTCACCAGAACGAGAAGGGTCAGTCCCAGTCGCTTCAGCGCAAAAGTCAGCACGGCACGCCCATCCTCATTTTTTCCTCATTATGAAATTCTCTCTGCTCACCTTTTCAGCATCGCTGTGGGTGAAGCTTAAAGTCAACGCGTTTTCTGAAATTACTGCTGAAATTTTCTCTTGTATCGGCATTCTGCACGTTGAATAGTCACGGAATGCCCGTGGGTACCGCAATATATTTCATGATGCTGAAAGGTAGACGGAAATGACTGCATATTTGATTCGAGGCGCCGCGATCGTTTCCGTCGACCCGGATATCGGGACTTTGTCGCGAGGGGATATCCTGGTCAGGGACGACCGGATCGTAGCGATCGGCCCTGATATCGTCGCCGAAGATGCTGAGGTGATCGACGCCGACCGCATGATCGCGATCCCCGGTCTGGTGAACGCGCACAATCATTTGTGGCAGACGGTGATCCGGGGCATCGGGTCGAATTTCGGTGGATCGGACTATTACAACTACCTGCATGCCGGTGCCGCACCACGGTTCCGACCGGATGATCTGCTGTACTCGGAACTTGCGGGCGGTCTGGCGCAGATCGACGCGGGAACCACGACGGTTTTCGACTGGTGTCACAACAACCCGACGCCGGATCATACCGACGCTGCCATAGACGGACTTTCCGCAAGCGGCGTCCGGGCCCTGTTCGGCCACGGCACGGTCAAACCCAAGCCGAAGCCGGGCGATCCTCATTTCTCCGAGATCCCCCATCCTCGCAGCGAGATCGAGCGCCTTCGCAACGGATGGTTCTCGTCGGACGATGCGCTGATCGGCCTGGCGATGTGCATCCTTGGCCCGGACTATTCCACGATAGATGTCTGCCGGCAGGATTTCGCCCTGGCTAAAGAAACCGGCCTGATCACATCAGCCCATGTCTGGGGGCGGCGGAACCGCCTCAATCCCGGCGGGTATCTGGACCTGCAAAAAGAGGGCCTGCTGCCTGAAGGGCACAATGTGGTCCACGCCAACTACATCTCGGACGACGAGATCAAGGCGCTTGTGGACGCCGGATGCACGATCACCGCCACGCCGCCTGCAGAATTGCGCGGCCACGGCGTCCCGCCGCTGATTGGCCGGGTTGCCGACCAGGGCGGGCGGCCCTCGGTCGCGAATGACAGCGAGGTCGGGGTGACCGGCTCGATGTTCGAAACCATGCGCCTGTCGCTTCAGGCCGACCGCTTCTACCGGAATGTGCAGACCCAGCGAGAGCTGGAAGAGGGCACGAACCCCGTGGCGGCGGCGTTCGAGGCCGAGAACCTGAAGACCATCGGCACCGGCGGCGGTGTCTACCAGAAGGAGCGCGTCACCACCGGCGATGCGCTGAAGTGGGCGACCCTGAACAATGCGCGGGTCATGGGGCTTGAAGACAAGATCGGCTCGCTGACGCCCGGCAAGAAGGCCGACATCGTTCTGTTGCGCCGCGACGACTGGAACATGTCACCGGCGCTGAACCCCGAGAACGCGGTCGTGATGTTCGCACATCCCGGCAACGTGGATACCGTGCTGATCGATGGCGAGATACGCAAGCGCGGTGGAAAGCTGACCGATGTGGCAGCGGCAGAGAAGGCCCGCGCCGAGATTGCAGAGCGCGGCCCCCGGCTGATGCGCGATGCAGGGTATCCCGACATTGCCTGGTAGTGCCAAGCCGGCAGAACCGGCATTCGATCGGCTGGTCTGGCTGATGGCTGTCACGGCTGGTGCGGTGGTGGCGAACAACTACTACAACCAGCCCCTGCTGGCAGAGTTTGCTGAAGATTTCGGGCAAAGCGAACGGGTTGCCGGGCTGATCGCCACGCTTACGCAGATCGGCTATGCGCTCGGGATGCTGTTTCTGCTGCCACTTGGCGACATGCTGGAACGGCGGCGGGTCATCTCGATCCTGCTGGCGGTTTCATCGGGAATGCTGCTGCTGTTCGCACTGGCCCCCACGTTTCCTGCCCTGGTCATGGTCGGTTTCCTGGTGGGGTTCTCAAGCGTGGTGCCGCAGTTTCTGCCGCCGGTCGCTGCGCGCCTGGCCCCCAGGGGCCGGGCGGGGCAGGCCGTCGGCAAGGTTATGGGCGGCCTGTTGCTTGGTATCATCCTGTCGCGGTTTGTCGGCGGCCTTCTGGGGGGCACGTTCGGCTGGCGCGTGGTGTATCTTGTGGCCGCCGTCCTGATGCTTGTCCTGCTCGTCCTGCTTCGCCGTGCCCTTCCCGAGATGCACCCGACCTTCGTTGGCAATTATCGCCAACTGCTGGGCAGCCTGGCCCGGTTGTTCGTGCGGCTTCCGCGATTGCGGATCCTGTCTTTTGTCGCGGCGCTTCAGTTCGGCGCTTTCGTCATGTTCTGGACCACCATCGTCTTTCACTTCGAAAGTACCGGACATTCTGATGCCACGGTATCCGTCGGCCTGTTGGCGCTGATCGGTGCCATCGGCGTGTTTGCTGCGCCAATAGCGGGACGGATTTCGGATCGTGTCAGCGCAGGCGCCATCATACTGGCCAGCGGTGCCATCATGGTGGTGGCGTTTCTGGTGATGGGCGGCGGCGGAGGAGGGCTTCTGTGGATCATTCCGGGCGTTGTCCTTCTGGATTTCGGAATGCAGGTCAGCCATGTGACGTCGATGTCAGAGGTGCTGAAGCAGGATCCCGGCGCAGGCAACCGGCTGAACACGATCTACATGGTCACGCGCTTCGGTGGCGGTGCTGTCGGAACATTCGCCGGCTCTCAGATGTGGCATTACTTCGGTTGGCCCGGTATTACGGCGCTGGGGTTGGTTTTCACGGTTGTCGCGCTTGGCATGACATGGGCATTGCAAATTGCGCCCGCGGTCGCGACGGAACATGATTGATCACGCGCGGTCCGCGGCAAGGGGCAGTATGAATAACGACGTTGGACAATCCCGTCGCGCGCGCCTGGAGCCGGCTGATATCACCGACTTGCGCACCAGCGTCACCATGGAAGATGCGGATGTTCCGCAACCTGTTGCCGACTGGAGAGTCCAGGCCCAGAAGGGCGACCAGACCACCGTACAGGCTGTCGACCGTGCCATAACACTTCTCGAGACACTTGCCGAAGCAAGGCAGGAGTTGCGGCTTCAGGACATCGCCCGGATGACGGATCTGAAGCTGTCCACGTGCCATCACCTGCTGAACACCCTGCTGCGCCGCGGATATGTCGCAAAGCTGGAAAAGCCGCGTGCCTATTTCCTGGGACCACGCCTGGCCGAGATTTCGTCGATGCGGGGGGCCCGTTTCGACTTGGTGCGCGAAGCACGGCCTTTCCTCGACAAGCTGGCGAACGATAGCCGCGCCACCGTCAGACTTGCCGCGTTCGAGGGAACGGATTTGTCCGTTCTTTACGAGGTCATCAACGAACCGGGCGAGCAGGACCGCGCGAATTCGCTTTCCGACGCGGCGCATGCGACGGCCCTTGGAAAGGCAATCCTTGCCTGGCTGCCAGAGCCTGAGATCGCGCGCGTCGTCGCTGATCACGGTTTGACGCCGTTGACACCATTGACGATCGTATCCTTGGGGGAGTTGGTGGAAAGCCTGCGGCAGATACGGCGACACGGATTTGCCGTGGAAGACAGGGAGTTCCGCGATGACCGCGTCGGGGTGGCGTGCGCCATTCGAAACAAGTCCGGCGCCGTCGTCGGCTCGGTTGGTTCATCCGTACCAGCAGGCAGCAGCACACCAGCACGATTGCGGGAGCTTCAGGAACTTGTAGGTCAAGCCGCCCGTGAAGTATCGGCCCGCAGCCAAGTCTAGACTGGACCTGGCCGGTGATGGTTCGATTACTTTCCTGCAACTGAACGTGGCGCACTGGTTCTTGCCAGGTGCCGCACAGTTCTTGTGCCAGGGTATTGCAAGCGATCGGATGCGGTTCGTCTTCGCGCCGGAACAATCTGACTGTTCGCCGCGAGAAGCTTCAGTTGCCGCTTGACCTGAGACCCGACTCTCCTTCGAATTTGCGGAGAGTCCGCAGGTTGATTTCTGGGCCTGCGCGGCGCGCATTGCCAGCCCGTTCTTTGCCACGAACTCGACTGGTGGGATGTTTCCCGCGCACGAGTGAGGCCGGTGGAGATTGTAGTCGTGCTGCCATGCCCGGATCTGCTCGCGGGCATTGGCTTGCCCAGAGTGACGTAGTGCCACTCGATGCCCGTGTGAGAGCTCACAGACGGATCATCTTCCGGTAGCTCCTTCTCCGACAAAGCGATCCAGCAACCGCAACAGTTCGCCCGCCGTCACCTGATCCGGAAATGCCGTCGGAAGGCGCACGGTCGCTGCCTGGAATACTCCGGACTTCGCGAGCAACGCCTTGTGGACATGGTATGTCGCCCGATTAAGACGCGAGCTGGTTGACAGGCGGAATACGGGTTTCGAGGGTGCGCTCAGCTCCGGCTTCGTCACCTGCGGTCAGGCGGGACCACGCCGCGGCGAAACTTCTCCACCAACGTGCCTCCACCGGCGCCGTCAAGAACTGCAAGCCTGCGCGATGCACTGGAGCCGCGCGGCCGATCTGGATCATCCGTCGGCCACCATTCGGCGCATTGCCCTGTTTGGACCCGCTCACGGGTTAAAGATGACATTGGGTTGTTGCGCTTGTATGTATCGATTCGAGACAAACATTGGGAGAT
>JBFHFG010000058.1:0-9983 GCA_041583815.1 Halovulum sp. | reverse complement strand
GCCCTTCGCGAATTCGAGCGGGTGGCGGGCGAATGCTCGGGCGGATCGCTGACCTTCGATCTGCACCTGAACTCGGAACTGGGGCTCGAGAAGGACTATTTCGAGAACATGAGCCAGGGCATCGCGGTCGACTACGCGATCGTCAGCCCCTCGCACATGTCCACCTTCTCGCAGAAGGCGCCGCTGATGGACATGCCGTTCCTGTTCCGTGATCTCGATCACTGGAACGCTGCCATCGAGCAGGGCGCGCTGGAGCCGCTGGCCCAGGACGTTCTGGAAAAGGCCAACGTGCGGCTGATCGGCTATGCCGGCGGTGGCACCCGCAACCTGATCGTCAATCGGCCGATCACCAACATGGCCGAACTCGAGGGCCTGCCGATGCGCGTGATGGGCGCGCCGATCCAGACGCGGATCTTCGAGGCGATCAAGGCCGCGCCATCGGTCATTGCCTATTCCGAGGTCTACAACGCGATCCAGACCGGCGTGATCGACGCCGCCGAGAACGAGGCGGCGGGGATCGAGCAGATGAAGTTCTACGAAGTTGGTCCGGACATCTCGCTGACACAGCACGCGATTACCGTGCGGCCGCTCGGGATATCCGAGGCGACGTTTCAGCGGCTGACCGAGGAAGAACAGGCCTGCGTGCTTGAAGCCGGCGCCGCGGGCGGCAAGCTGGGCCGCGAGATCGAAAGCGGTCAGGACAGCGAGAAAATGGCCGCGATGGAAGAGGCGGGTTACCTCAAGACCCATGAGTTCACCGAGCGGGACAAGCTTCTTGAACTCGCCGCGCCGGTCAAACGCGCCTATGCCGAAGAGCTTGGCGCGCTCGACGTGCTCGAGGCCATCGAGGCGGTCGAATAACCTGACAACGGCCCGCGGTACGCAAGGTGCCGTGGGCTGGTTTCCCCCTGAAACGCGATCCCGGATGCGAGGCGCCATGCGCTGGTTGCTCGACGGTTACTACCGTTTCCTGCAAATCCTGATCACTGTGCTGATGGGCGCGCTGATCATCCCGGTGGCGATGCAGATCCTCAGCCGCTACACCGGCATCATTCCCCGGTACATCTGGACCGAAGAGATCGCCCGCTTCTGCTTTGTCTGGATCATCCTGATCGGGGCGATGATCGGGGTGCGCGACGGCACCCATTTCGACGTGGACGTGTTGCCCCACGCAGCGAACCCGAGGCTGGAGTTCGCCTCGAAGCTGTTCGTCAATGTCGCCATACTTATGATGGCCCTGTCCTTCCTCTGGTGGGGCTGGGATTTCGGGGTGCTCGGCTCGCGTCAGATCTCCGAGATTGCCGGGCTGCCGATGCTGTCGATCTACATCGCCTGGCCGATTGCCGGGGCGACCTGGGCGGTCTTCACACTCGAGCGGATCTGGAACGACTTCATCAAACTACGTCACGGAGACGCAAATGGGGCCCGGTGAAGTCGCCGCCATCCTGTTCGGAACGTTCGGCATTCTGGTTTTCCTGCGCGTGCCGGTGGCCTTCGCGCTGGGTCTGGCCGTGGTGCCGGTGTTCTTCATCGAGGACCGGCTGACCCCGGTCCTGCTGATGCGCGAGATGTTCAAAAGCTACAACGCCTTCGTGCTGCTGGCGGTGCCGTTCTTCCTGCTGGCCGCGAACCTGATGAACCATTCCGGCATCACGGACCGGTTGATCCGGCTGGCGCGGGCCATGGTGGGCCACCTGCCGGGTGGGCTGGGGCATGTGAACGTGGTCGTCTCGATGCTGTTCGCGGGCATCTCGGGTTCGTCGACCGCGGACGCGGCTGGGATTGGTTCGCTGCTGATCCCGCAGATGAAGAAGGAGCGGTACGACAGTTCCTTCGCGGTGGCGATCACCGCGTGTTCCAGCGTCATGGGTGTGATTATCCCGCCTTCGATCCTGATGGTGGTCTGGGGTGGCCTGATGTCGGTGTCGATCGGCGGACTGTTCCTGGCCGGCGTGGTGCCCGGCATCCTAATTGCCGGCAGCCAAATGCTGACCGTCTATATCTACGCCAAGCGGCGCGGCTATCCGATCCATGTCCGCGCTACGTTCTGGGAGTTGATGAGCGCGGTCGCCGGCGCGTCGCTGGCGCTGATGACCCCGCTGATCATCGTCGGTGGCATCGTCGGCGGGTTCTTCACGCCCACCGAAGCCTCGGTCGTGGCAGTGGTCTACTCGCTGGTGCTGGGGGTATTCGTCTATCGGTCGATCAAGCCGGCCGAACTGCCGAAGGTACTTTACGACAGTGCGCGTTTCGCCGCGAACACGCTGTTCTGCATCGGGACGGCCTCGGCCTTCGGCTGGTGCCTGGCCTACTTCAAGATCCCTGCTGCCTTGGTCGACCAGATCGAGGCGATGGGGCTAGGCGTCATCGGCATTGGTATCATGAGTGCGCTGGCCTTCCTGCTGATCGGCATGTTCATCGATGCAATCCCGGCCATCATCATTCTGGGCACGGTGTTGTTCCCGGTCACCCAGCACGTTGGGATGCACCCGATCCACTTTGCGATCATCGGCGTGATCAGCTTGGCCTTCGGACTGGTGACGCCGCCCTACGGGCTGTGCCTGCTTATCGCGGCGTCGATCGGGCAGATCCGCCTGATCGATGCGTTGCGCGATGTGGTGGTGATCCTGCTGCCCATGCTGATCGTGCTGCTGATCATCATCCTGATGCCGGACCTGATCCTGGCCCTGCCGCGCTGGCTCATGCCGACGTTCGTTCAGTAGCGGTCTTGACGAACCGGCAGACTGAAGGGCCTTCGACGTCAGCCTGCTTCGCAGGCGTTACGGAAACGCGCGGAATATGGTAGTCTGTTGCCACACTCATCTCGTTCACGACGAAGAAGGAGTGCTGACATGGCCAACGGGAACGATCCGGCCGAGGACATCAAACCCCCGTTCTCCGATGACGACCTCAGGCGGATAGACGAAATCCTCAGGGAAGCGCAGCTTGATCCGGGCAAGGGGTTCAAGCGCCCGACGACGCCTGCCTGGCCACAGCCGGACAAATGGATCGATCCGGACATCGAGGTTGGCAGGATCTACGAGAACTGGTCGAGCAGAGGCGGAGACGGCGTTTTCAAGCGCATCGAGTTCGACTGGCAGCCAAAGTGCGAAGAGCCGTTCTATATCGTCATGGCCGAGGTATGGACGCCGCCGCCCGCAGACCTTGCCGCGAAGTTCAAGACCTGGGCGGCCTTCGCGACCGTAAGGGCGGTGCTGATCTGCCGGCGGAACGACCGATGCAGGCGACCCCAGATGCTGGGGTGCGACTCTATCTGGGACTCCGCGCTGCGTGACGGGCGGCGCTACGGACGCGCGAGCTTCAACTTCCAGTGCTGGGAGATCTAGGCATCCATCATGGCGCGTGAGCCTGGCAGGGTGATGGTAAACCTCCGGCTTTCCCGTCGGTTGAAATGGGTCGTTCAACCAACGGCAGGCCTTGCATCTGACTGATAGTTAGCATACTAACTATCATATGGAGAGACCTAGCTTTCATCTGATCCTGCATTCGGCCGCCCTGATAGAAGACGACCTGCGCAAGCGGCTGGGCGTGATCGGTCTGCACCCTCGCCAGGCGCGGGTGCTCGACGCGCTGTCTCGGATGGCCCCGGCCTCGCAGGTCGAACTTGTACGGGAATTTCGTGTCAGTGCCGCCAGCATGAGCACCATGACCGCCCGACTGATCGAGGGTGGCTATATCGCGCGCGAAAGGCATCCCACGGAGTCCCGAACAAACCTTTTAAGATTGACTGACAAAGGTTTGAAGTTGCTAGGCGATATCAATGAAACATGGTTCGAGACGGATCGAATGATCCAGGACAAGCTCGGGGCTGACAAGGCCTTGGAACTGTTTGCCTTGGTCTCCGACCTGTACTCCGCGCTGGGAGCCCGTGCGCCGGGTACCGGGCGTGGTTCACCTGAGGACTCATGAAAGGGTTATAACCCAATGAAAAACAATATTTATTGCGGTTCTAGCCTGCGAGTCATCTCGACGGCTCTGCCGCTGGTCGTGACATCGACGGTGGCGTTTGCCCATACCGATCCGGGCGAGTTCGCACCGACCGCGTTCACCAAAGAACCGGCGATCGTGGATTGCACGCTCGAGAACGGGACGGAAACCCATTGTTACGAATTCTCCGTCGGTTACCTGCCTGATGGCCTGGAAATCGGCCCGTTCTGCCCGGCAACGATCGACGATGAAGGCGGCCTTTGGGACTGGGATGGCGATCAGGCGGGACTGTACCGTATCGACCGGGCCTTTCTCGAGATGCTGGCCGATCTGGGTTACCGGTTCTACACCGACGACGGCACCGTCAACATCAGCGATCCCGGGTCGCCTGAGCCGCCCGAGGCGGATCATACCTGCCTGAGCGCGACCGCGAACGAAAGCGTCGTCATCACCATGCGCCTGCCGGTTGACCCGGTGATTGCCGATACCCCAACTGATCTGGGCACCGTTGCGAAGGTAGGGGTCGCATTCGACGGCGTGCCAATCTTTGCCGATGCCCCGTCGGTTCTTGATACCGGTCACATGCCCGCACTGGATGTGTGCGGCGGGCATATCGATCCGGGGGGCTGGTATCATTGGCACGCCACGGCCACGGATATCGACACCGTCCTCGAGGGCGAAGGGCTGAAGGTAGATTGCGGCCTAGCGCAGGATGCGTCGGCACCGTTCGGCTATGCGTTCGACGGCTTTCCGATTATCGGCAGCCTCGAGGCCGACGGATCGGCACCCAAGGGGTTGGATCAGTGCAATGGCCATGTCGGGCCAACCGCACTGGGTGAAACCTATCACTACCACGCGGCGGAAACGTTTCCCAACCTGCCGCCGTGTCTGGTTGGCGTTGTCGCACAGGACAATTTCTCGACCACGGCGGCGACAGGTATCGGTGCACCCGGTGGCCCCGGTCAAGGTGGCATGCCGCCGGGAATGGAGGACGCTGCCAACGAACTCGGCGTCGCGCCTGAAACCCTGATGGAAGCGCTTGGCGGTCCGGGTCAACGCCCCGATCTGGCGGCGGCGGCAGCCAAGCTGGGCATCCCCGAGGATGTGCTGCGCGCCGCCCTGCCCGCCCCGCGCTGACACGGCGGGCCTGACAGGGAAAGACATCCTGCAAACCACTGGCCACGTCAGAGCGCGGCCAGAACCGCGTCGGTGTCGGTGATCTCGGCAACATTGCCCATTGCGTAGCCGATCGACGCGGCGTGCCAATCGTCGTTCATCGTGGAACAGGCATCCTCGGGAACGATCACCCGGAAGCCCTTGTCCGCTGCTGTCCGCGCGGTGTGCTCGACGCTCATGTTCGTCCACGCGCCGCAGTTGATCAGCGTGTCGCGGCCGCCGTGGTGAAGATAGCTTTCCAGGCGCGAGGTTTCCCAAGCGCTCATCGACATCTTCTCCACCACGAGGTCGCCGGGTTCCGGCTCCAGCCCCGGTGCGGGTGCGGCGCCCCAGCTGCCGCGGACCAGCGCATTGGCGCCTTTGAGCCCCTGGAACAGCGGTGCGTGTTGAGCAAGATAAGGGTGGCCGGGCTCCAGTACCATCCAGACGTGGATGACCATCACCCCGCGACGGCGGCACGCCTCGGCCAATCTGCGCACGTTCTGAATGACGTTCTGAGACCGCGCGTGCGCGGGCGAGCCGCTGTCGGCGAACGCGCCGCCGTCCATGATCACGTCGTTCTGCAGATCCTGAAGGATCAGCGCACAGCGTTCCGGTTTCAGCGGTGACTTCAGTGCGGGCGTCTGTGGCTTGGCCGCCTTTGGCGCCTGCGGCTTGGCGCTGGCCCTTGGCGACATGAACGCCTCCTGCCGACCCGGCTTTTTCAGACGGATCCGGTACAGGCTGGTGGTCGCGCAGATAAACAGCGTCCGCCAGTCGTCGTCACCCCAATGCAGGTTCGCGGCCTTTTCCGGCACCGACAGCTTGCCCAGCAGCAACCCGTCGAAGGAATAGACCCAGACGCCACCGGGTCCGGTGACATAGATATTGCCGTCCTCGTCGCTTTTCATACCGTCCGGCACGCCTTCGAGACGCGAGTCCACGATCCCCGAGGCGAACATGCGCGCATTCGACAGGCGCCCGTCCGCGCCGACATCGAACATCCGGATGTTGGTCTGCTCGGTATCGTTGATCCAAAGGTATTTCTCGCACGGGGACAGGCACAGGCCGTTGGGCTGGCTGAACATGTAGCGATCCGAGACGAGCACCGGCTCGTCCCCCGGCCGGTGATCCGGCGGCAGCATGTAGACCCCGCGAAAACTTTGCTGAAGCGGGCGCGGCACGCCGTAATGCTCCATCCGGCCATAGGTCGGATCGGTGAAATAGATCGCGCCGGATTTGGCGACGATCACGTCGTTGGGAGAGTTCAGCTCGCGGCCCTCGAAATGCGAGCACAAGACCTCGCGGGTGCCGTCGGGGGAAAAGCGAACCACGCTGCTGGTCGAATGCTCGCAGACGATCAGGTTCAGCGCGGCGTCATAGGTCATGTCGTTGCCCTTGTTCGACGGGCGCATGACCTCGGTCACCTGGTGATCCGGGGTCCACTTGCGGCGCACGTCGCCGGGCATGTCCGAAAACAGCAGGTGGTGCTTTCGCGGGTGCCAGATCGGGCCTTCGGTAAAGACAAAACCGCTTGCCAGCCGCTCGACCGGCGTCTGCTCGGTCGCGATTTGGCGGAACCTGTCGTTCAGAACCTGGTGGGCCATGCCCGCTCTCCCTTCGCAAGTCGGCGGGCCGCAGGGACGCGGCCCGCGATCAGCCTCAGACCGGGAACCACTCGCGGTTCGGCAGGGTCTCGGTCAGCGGGCCGGGCACGGTCATGCCCAGACGACCTACCACCTTCTGGCGATCGATCTTGGCCGGGCGGTCATGGATCGGCAGCAGGAACGTGTAGTTGTTCAGCAGCTTCTTGATCGCGCCCTTCTCCTCACGCTTGGTCTGGCTGTGGTTGCCGGTGACGCGCGGCTCCATCCAGTTGTTGGTCATGACGTGGTTCACGATCTGGTCGTTGAAATCGTAGATCACGTCGCCGCAGATGCAGGCCAACCCTTCGGCGGTCTCGACGATCACGTTCATCGAGCCTTCGGTGTGCGCGCCAGCCCGCTCGCACCAGACGCCGGGAATGATTTCTTCCGCGCCGGTGATGTCGAGGTCCAGGAAGCGGATCGCCTCGGGTTCGTAGATGCGGTCGACCAGGTGCTTGATGTCGGGCTTGGGGTATTGCGGGTACATGATCCCCGAGACGCTGAACTCCATCTCGCGCCGGTTCAGGCAGACGGTGGTGTTCATGGGGAACTTGTCGTCCTGACCGGCATGGTCGATGTGCAGGTGCGTATGCAGGATGTAGCGCACGTCGCCCAGCTTCAGCCCGTGCCGGGCCAGCTGCTGCTCCATCATGTTGTCGTGGTACTGCAGGCCGCGCATGCCCAGCGATTCCATGATCGCATTGTCCCGATAGCCGGTATCGACCAGCACCGGATGCTCGCCTCCCAGGATCAGGAAGCCGTAGACGGGCACGCGGCGCACGCGACCGCATTCGTGGCCAAGAACCAGGAAGCTGGTCTCAAGCTCGATGTCCCCGTAGTCCAGAACGTGGATGGTCAGCGCCATTTCCTCACCTCTTCTTCTTTTCGGTGTTCTCAAGTCCGTAGATCCGGGCGGCAGTGCCCCCGAAGATCGCATTCCGCTGGGTATCCGAGAGCCCCTCGGCCCCGGCCTGGAAGGCCGCCAGCAACGAGGCGTAATCGGTCCAGATCTTCTCGATCGGGAAGTTGGAGCCGACCATGCAGCGCCGCGCGCCGAACAGATCGACGGTGCGCGCGATCATGTCGGCAATGAAGTCCGGGTCGTTGCGGTGGATGAACGTGCCGAAGGCCGACAGCTTGGTGACGACGTTCTTCTGTTTGGCCAGCAGCTTCATGCCCTGCGTCCACTTGGCGATACCCTCGTCCGAGGTGTCTTCGAGCATCCCGGCATGTTGCAGGATGAAGGTCACATCCGGGCAGCCCGCCGCCAGTTCCGCAGCGCCCGCCATCTGTGGTGCGAAGACCTGAAGGTCGAAGCTCCATCCATAGTCGGCCAGCCGCGCGACGTTGCGCTGCACCGTCTTATCCGTCGCCAGATCGGCATGGGGTGCAAAGCGATAGGCCGGGTTCTCGTGCCAGTGCAATTGCTGCCGGATGCCGCGAACAAGCGGGTATTTTGCCAGCTTGTCCAGCGCCGGGCGCACGTCGTCGACGGTCATGTCCGCATAGGCGACGATGGCTTGAGGCCAGCCGGTTTCATCCGCGACGGATTGTACCCAGGCGGCTTCATCCTCGGCCCAGTTCGGAGACCAGTTCGCCTGGACATAGACCGATTTTTCGATACCCAGCCCCTGAATATCCTCGAGGTATTCCGCTATCGTGTAGTCACGCCGGATCGCGCCGTAGGCGCCGAATATCCGGGGCTGCTCGGGGCCCAGAAGCCACGGGAGGTCCTTTTGCAACCAGATGTGGTGATGTGCGTCGATCATGCTGCCCTCGCCATGTTCAAAAGATGATCCGCGACCGCCCGAACCGATGCACCGTCGCCCAGGGTGTCGAGCCACGGCAGCACCGATCCCAGTGCCCGCGTGCGCGGCGCAAAGCCCGGGTCAGCGGCCAGCGGCGTCAGCCAGTCCAGCCGCCAGGCCATGCGCGACAGCCGTGCGACTGCGGCCTGCATCGCCTCGGGGCCGCCACGCTCCAACCCGTCCGAGATCACCACGACAGCCGCACCGCGCGCCTGACCGGCGAACCGTGGCACGGCCAGATAAGCCAGCAGCGCGTCGCCGATCCTTGTGCCGCCGTCGATATCGGCCACCAGTTCGGACACCCGCCCCAGCGCCCTTTCGCGGTTCGGGACCGCCAGCGCCGGGGTGATGCGCGTCAACCTCGTGCCAAGGGTAAAGACCTCGGCGTGATCCGCCGCCTGCACCAGAACATGCGCCAGCCGCATCAACGGTTCGGTCCGCTCTTTCATCGAGCCGGACACGTCGATCAGCAGCACGATCCGCCGTTGCCGCGTGCGTCGCCGCGAGACCAGAAGCCGCAGCGCCTCGCCGTCGTTGCGGGGGGCATCGCGCAGCATGCGCCGCAGGTCGATACGGTCACCGCGCCGCGCGGCCTTGCGGCGGCGCGACAGCCGGCGCGGCAGCGCGCGGGGGGCGTGGCGCGCCAGATCCGCCAACGCGGCATCCCCCTCGCCCGGATCGAGCGGGCGCTGACCCAGGCGTTCGGCCAGGGCTGCGCGGGCGCCGGCCTCGTCTTCCTGCTCGTCGGCCTCCGCGCTCTCGGTGCGGCCGGTCGGCTCGTAGGCGGTGACCTCGTCCTCGTCGTCATCCTCGCCGGTCATGCCTGCGGCGATGTTTTGGCCAAGGAAAATCGCCCGGAACAGCGCTTCGTATTCCGGCTTCCGCTCGTGCGGGATCGCCAGCGTCGCGCGCCCGGCGCGGTAGATGTCATCGAGACTTCGGGGGCCGAGAAGACCAATGGCAGATATGAAATCCGTCACCTGATCGGTCGCGACATGCAGCCCCTGCCGCCGCAGCGCTTGTGCCAGTGACAGGACCGGTTGCAGGGGGCGCGGCAAGCTCATGCGGCTTCTCCCGGCAGGACCTGCGCCAGACGCGGGGCCATGTAGTCGAGGTCGTCGTGATCTTTCAGCGCAACACCGATGGCGCGGCGGAAGGCATCCGGCCACGGTGCGCCCTGCGCGTGCAGCAGCGTCGCGGCCTGCGCCCATTCCACCGTCTCGGCCACGCCCGGCGGCTTGGCCAGGGGTTCGGCCCGCAGCAGGTTGACCGAGGCGACCACCGCATCGGCCGTGGCGCGGGCGACACCACTGGCGCGGGCCATGACAATCTCGGCCTCGTGCTGGGGCGTGGGGTAGTCGATCCAGTGATAGACACAGCGCCGACGAAGTGCTTCGTGCAGGTCGCGGGTCCGGTTCGAGGTCAG